>JBBIHW010000149.1:0-7796 GCA_037446795.1 Acidobacteriota bacterium | reverse complement strand
GCGAGTCGTGTTTCCTTTCCGGGACGCGACGCGCTCGCCGGCTGCAACCCCGGAGATCGCCTCGTCCGGATCCCCGGCTCGAAGGCCGTCGTCATGGTGGCCCCGTCGGTTTCCCGTGAACGCGTCCCAGTTGCGCGGCGATCTTCGCAATCTTCGCGATCGCGGTCCGCCTGGCGGCCCCGGTCCATCCCTCGCTGCCGTGACCGGATCGGCTCGAACCCGGCGGACAGGTTCTCCCTGTGTCACTTGCCGCGCCCGGAGCCAGGGTCCTTGCGAGCCGGGGGCCTGGAGTAGGCTCCCTCGGGGGGGCAGCGACGCGATGGAAGGGACGAGATCCGCATGGAGATCTCCGCGGGAGGTTGCGGCAGTGCCGGTGTCGCTTCGACATCTCCGGGTCGCGCGGGCGAGGTCGAGGACCGGGATGCAGGACGCCGGCCTCTCGGAGCGAGCCTGGGCGCGTTCGACGGGCGGCGTGACCGCGACGCCGATCTCGCGCGCTGCGGGGAAGACGGCCGTTCCCCGGCGGCAGCCCGTTCCTCCTGGGCTTCCGGGCGCGGGCCGCACACGCCGGCGAAGACTCGGCCGAAGACGCTCGGTGGGTTCGTCGAACGGTCCGGCAGCGAGAGGGCGTCCGAGTGCACCTCGCCCGCCGGTAGCGGGCCGGGTGCTCCCGACACCTCGTCCGGGGTCGCCGCGTTGACCGGCGCGCGGCCGTGGAGGAAGGGTTCCGGCCTTCGGGCGGAGGGAGGGCCGCGCGGCTGGCGGGCCTTCGAACGCCGCGGGCGGCCGAGGAACGCGCCGAGGCCGTGCGCGCCCCGGGCCGCGTGGCCCCTTCTCGCCGCCGTCGCCCTGACGGGCTGCGTGACGCTGAACCTGCCGGGCCGGTCGTTCGAGGGGCCGCTGCCTCCGGCCACGGCACAGCAGGTCGAGCTCCAGGACCGGATCCGAGCGCACGTCCGCACGCTCGCGGGGACGATCGGAGAGCGGAACCTCCGTCGCCCCGACGCGCTCGAGGCGGCCGCGCGGTACATCGAGCGGACGCTCGAGGCCGGAGGCTACGACGTCGCCGAGCAGCGCTACGACGTCGCGGGCTACCGGTTGGCGACACCCGAAGGCCACGAGGACGTCCCGTCGCGGACCGTGCGGAACCTCGAGGTCTGCGTGGGCCAGGGCGCCGAGATCGTCATCGTCGGTGCCCACTACGACACGGCGCCAGGCACGCCGGGAGCGGACGACAACGCCAGCGGCGTGGCGGCCGTCCTGGAGCTGGCGAGATCGTTCCACGGCAAGAAGACGCAGCGTACCGTGCGCTTCGTCTTCTTCGTGAACGAGGAGCCGCCTTGCTTCCAGACCGAGGACATGGGGAGCCTCGTGTACGCGCGGCGCTGCAGGGAGCGCCGCGAGCGGGTGAGCGCGATGCTCTCGCTCGAGATGCTCGGCTACTACTCCGAGGCCGCCGGCAGCCAGTCGTTTCCCTTCCCGCTCCAGCTCCTCTATCCCGACAGGGGAGACTTCGTCTTCTTCGTTTCGGACCCGGGCTCTCGCAGCCTTCTCCGCCGCGCCGCCCGCAGCTTCCGACGCAGCGTCGCGTTTCCCTCCCGGGGTGGGGCGGCACCTCCGCGATGGGTCCCCTCCATCGCTTGGTCGGACCACTGGTCGTTCCGCCAGGTCGGTTATCCCGCCCTGATGGTCACCGACACCGCCTTCCTGCGGTACGACCACTATCACATGCCGACGGACACGCCCGAGCGGCTGGACTACGATCGGATCGCCCGGGTGGTTCAGGGTCTCGCTGGCGTCGTCGAGGAGCTGTCGCGCTCGCCCTGACGTCTCCCCCGTCGCCCTGGCGTTGAGCCAGGGCCGAGGAGGCCTCGACCTTCTCGCGGAATTGACTGGATTCCGGCTTCCGCCGGAATGACGGTGCCCGTCAGGACCGAGTCGGCGCGGACTCCGTCTTGACGCCGATCCAAAGGCCCCGCTCCGGCATGAGCCCTTCGGGCTCGAAGGCGGCCCGAAGGCCGGCCCGCTCCAGGGCCTCGGCGTAGGCGGCCCGCGAGAACAGCGTGGTCGTGTGCTCCTCGGTGAAGCGTGCGAGCCCTGCCGGCGTCCCGACCAGGTACTCGAAGAGAAGCCTCAGCGTTCCGTCGGGCTCGGGCCGGCCGGCGACGTTCATGCGCGCGATTTTCAGCTCGGGCTCGTCCACGAAGCACGCCCGCCATCGCGGCCGCGGCTGCGCGCAGCTCGTGCTCCCCACGGACGTACCCGATGGAGGAGAAGAGGCACACCACCGCGTCGAAGCGCCGTCCGAGGTCGAAGGCGCGCATGTCGGCGGCGTGCAGCGGAACGCCGGGGAGGCGGTCCCGCGCGATCGCGAGCATCTGCGGGTCGAGGTCGAGACCCTCGACCTGGTACCGATGGCGGAGAGCCGCGAGGTGCTTGCCGGTCCCGCAGGCGACGTCGAGGAGCGTCCGGGCACCCGGCCGGCGCGCCTGGATCAGGCCGTGTACGCGTTTCGCCTCGGCCGCGTAGTCCTTGAACGAGTAGATCGCGTCGTAGTACCGCTGAGAGCGCTGGAACAAGCCTGGACCTCGCAATCGCCGCAGGGCGTGGTCACGCCTTCGCGCGCCTGGCTCGCGACTTCCCCGATGCCTCATGCTGTTTCGGGTACGTCGCGACCGGGACTCTCGTCACCGCCTCGCCGATCCGCTCGAGCGGCAGGTCGTCGAGCCTCTCGAACCGGACGGAGGACTTCCCCATGTCGAGCTTCTTCCCGGCCGCGCAGAGCTCGCGGTGGACGTACCGCCCGATCCTGGCGTGCCGGATGCCTTCCTTGCAGCCCTTCGGGAGCCGGCGGTCGGTTTCCTTGCGGACCGCCTGGACCACCGCGAGCCGGTGCTCGGGCAGGGCGGCGATGGAGTCGTCCACGCGGGTCGGGCTGCTGGCCATTCGTGCCTCCCGGAGCTTCAGGCCTCCTCTAACGTAGGTGGGACAGCCGGGCTTCGAGCGCGGCGCAGAACCGCTCCGCGTTCGTGACTCGGTTGTGGGCCTTCGTGGGGAGCAAGAAGTACGTCGCAGTGCCGTCTTGCCGGCAGAGGACGGAGATCCATCCTTCCGAGCGCAGCCCCGCTGCGGGGATGCGGACGAGCTCCTCGAGGACCTCGTGGGGCGGCCGCTGCTGCCGGTCGAGGCCCGAAACGAACGCCTCCAGGTACGCGGCGCGATCCACCGCCGCAGCGTTCGTCGCGGGAACGCCGCGTGCGATCTGCAGCGTCTCGGGGTCGCGCGCTCCGGAGGAAGACGAGCGGTCGGCTGCCCCCTCGACGATCTCCGGCGGCACCGTCGCCAGGTAGGCCACCCCGAGACGCATCTCCTCCACGAGCCGGTCGGAGGGGTTCGGGCCGAGCCGGCGCTCGACGGTGCGGATCGTCCAGTCGTGGAGCCACGCGCCGCGGTCGAGCGCTTCGACGGGCATGGAGGCCGCCTCCGCATGCGCGTCGAATCGCCAGCCGTCCCCCAGGGCGCGCTGCGCGTAAGGCAGGCCACCCTCCGCGGGATCCCCCGAGGCCTCTCCTGTGACGCCCTTCGGCATCCGGCGCTTCGACACACGGACGCCCTCCGGGAGCTTCGCGAGCGCTTCCGGATGACCGGGGTCCAGCCGCACGGCGTCGCGGTGGTCCACCGTGATCTCGAGGAGTCGCCGCGGCGAGGGCAGGGTCTCGACGGCCCGGGGCATTGAGCTGTCCGTGGCCGAAGCCATCTCGTCGCAGAGGGGCGTCGGGGGCTCGCTGAACGAGCGGACATCCATGCCGACGACTTCGGGGCCCCGTGGACCTTGCCGGACCTCCTGCTGGAATCGAGCGGCCACGACGCGATCGCCCGACCGAAAGCAAGCCCAGGAGGGCCGGAGCGAGCGGCTGGAGATCGTTTCCGCATCGAAGGGCGCCTTTGTCGGGCGCCAGCCGGAGAACGGCTCTGCGAACGCCTCGGCCGAGAGCCGCCGGACCGCGGCCTCCAGCTCGTCCCGGATCCGCTCGATGTCCTCGGCCGTCGCGGAGAGGGCGAGCAGGATCGTGCTCTGCGGGCCGCCGCTCCGGGCGACCTCCTGCTCCCCGCGCTCCCGCCGTTCGAGCGCGAAGTCGAGCCGCAAGACCGCGTCGTAGACGCGCGTCTCGCGGCAGCCGCGGGGATCGGCCTCGCACTCGTCGAGCACGGTCAGCCGCACTCCGTAGGCGTCGCGGATTTCGACACGACCCACGGCGTCCTCGAGGACGATCGCTCGCCGGTAGAGCTCGGCTGTGCGTCCAGCGGGCGCCGCCCCGAAGGCCGCCAGCCATGCCGACAGCGCCACCCGGCCGAGCGTTCGTGCGCGAGGCAGGGACACCCTTTGGAGCGGCCCGCCCCGGCCGGCCGACCGCAAGGGATCCTTCCTCGGCGTCTCCGCCGCCGCCCGCACCCAGGCCTCCCGCTGGCAGCCCCCCGGGCGGGGAGAGGCTACCACCGACTCCATTCACGGCGCGTCGGCGGCGGTCGAGTCGATCTCGAGGACCACGCGGCGTTGGCCCTTCAAGGCCTCCACGACCACCTCCTTCGACAGCTCGTGCAGCGACCTCAGCAACGCAGGATCCTTGAAGCGCCGCAGGTCTCGGTAGAGCGTCTTGAGATCCGGGAGCCGGTCCACTCCGTGCTGGGCACAGAGCAGAGGCTCGGTTTCGAGATCCTCGAAGTGGTACAGCCGATCGATGCCGGCGAGCATCACCCGCAGGACGCGATCGAAGCGCCAATCGGACCATTCGGCCTTGGCCTCTCGGAACCGATCGGCCAGCTTGCGATCGATGCCGAGCTGCTTCACGAAGCGGGCGAGATGATTGAGACCCCCCAGCGCGGTGGCGTTCTTCAGATCGAAGATCTGGGGGAGGATTCGGCTTGCCTTGGCTCCGGAACTGCGGTAGGCTCTGCTCACCTTTTGGGTACTCCTTTCTGCGGCACAAGATTCGCGTCGCAACGGATCTTTTACCACGGAAGGAGTCTGCCTCAGCCAAGCGCAGGAGGTACCCTCATAGGGTGTCTAAATAGAGCGAAGGCGATGTAGCCTTCCGGTCGCAAAAACCACCGGGCAGGACGCCCGGCATGGAAGGAGGACATCGCCGTGGAGAAGGAGAACACACCGAACGGGTCGTGCCGTCAATCCCCACGTGGGAGGACCTGGAAAGCTGCCTCCGGGTGAAGATCCGAGGCTGGCTGCAGGACATGCTGGAAGCCGAGGTGGACGAGCTGCTCGGCCGGGCGAAGTCGCAGCGCCGCAAGAGGGTGGACGCCTTGCCGGGCTACCGGAACGGGTACGGCAAGCCGAGGAAGCTGACCTTGAGCAACGGGACGATCACCCTGCGGCGCCCCCGGGTCCGGGGCCTGGAGCAGCGGTTCGAGAGCCGGCTGCTGCCGCTTTTCGTCCGTCGCAGCTCGCAGGTGGACAGCCTCCTGCCCGAGCTCTACCTGCACGGGCTTGCCCAGGGGGACTTCGACCTTGCCCTTGGAGGCCTTCTGGGAGAAGGCGCGCCGATCTCGGCGAACACGGTGGCGCGGCTGAAGGAGAAGTGGAGCACGGAGTGGGGGGAGTGGTCGGCACGACGGCTCGGCGAGCTCGAGGTGGTCTACCTGTGGGTGGATGGGATCTTCGTGAAGGCGGGGTTCGAGAAGGAGAAGGCCGCGGTGCTGGCCGTGATGGCGGCGTTGAGCGATGGGAGCAAGCGGATCGTGGCCTTGAAGGCCGGGTACCGGGAGTCGAAGGAGGCCTGGGCGGAGATCCTGCGGGATCTGAGGCGGCGAGGGATGAACGGCCCGCGTCTGGTCGTGGGGGATGGGAACCTCGGGATCTGGTCGGCCCTCGGCGAGGTGTACCCCGAAGCCAGGGAGCAGCGCTGCTGGAACCATCGGATCGTGAACGCCTTGGACAAGGTGCCGAAGAAGCAGCAGGCCCAGGCGCTGGTCTCCCTGCGGCAGATCCCGTACGCGGAGACCGCGGCGGAGGCGGCGCGGCTGAAGTCGAAGTACCAGGACTGGTGCCGGAAGAAGGGTCTTGAGGAGGCGGCAAAGGTGTTGGACCGGGACTGGGAGCGGAGGATCACCTTCTACGCCTTCCCGAAGGAGCACGGGCAGCACCTTCGCGCGAGCAACCCGATCGAGTCGCCGTTCTCGGCCCTGCGGCTCCGGACGGATGCAGCGAGGCGGTTCAAGAAGATCCGAAACGCCCTCGCGGTGATCTGGAAGATGATGCTGGTGGCCGAGAGGCGGTTCCGCCGCCTTCACGCTCCGGAGCTCGTGAGGGAGGTCTACCAAGGGGTGAGGTACGTGGACGAAGTCAAGTTCGTGGAGCGATCGGGGAGGGCCGTCGCCTGAGTTCGTTTACACACCTCTTGACAGAACCTCCGAACGTGTTGGCGACTTTCAGCAGGTGGTCGAACTCGAACGCCGCCTCGGGGATCATCTCGCCTCGCGGGATCTCTTGCTCATCACGTCTCAGGTAAAGGTAGTGGAGTCCCGACTTCTGCCTGAGCGTGTCGGCGAAATAGAAGGCGACCTTCGGCGGTTGAATGTCCACGAGCGTGCCCAGGACGGTCGCGAACCTGTGGAGGCTCCGCCTCGCCTGCCACCACTCTTCGCGCGCGAATGCCCGCGCGCGCGAACATGCGGTCCCGGGGTCGCCGGCACGCAAGACGTCCAGACTCCGTTGCGGTTCCCCCTCAGCGTAGGGGTCCCACTGGCGGAAGTCCTTCTCCAGCCCGTCGAGCCCCCGCAGCAGCTCCATAGCGTCGCCCGTGAGGGGAACCACGGTGACGACCTCGCGGGCGTTGGACACGACCATGGCCCGGCTCCCGCCGCCCACGAGGCGCCGCACGAGCTGCCGGGCCACGTCCATGGCCCGCGCCCTGCCGGTGAAGGTGAGGTGGGGCTGATCGAAGAAGAAGACGTAGGTCGCCCTGGGGACAGGTGGCGCTGCGGGGGGCCGGGGAGCCCCCTCGGAAGCTTTCTCGGCCTCGGTTCTTTCAGGTCCTCGCTTCTCGCACAGGCGATCGAGGTTGAACGTCGTGATCTCGCGGCCTGCGACGAGGAGCTCGAAGTCCGATGAGGTGAGCTCGTAGATGGTGTCGTCCTTGCCCTCGACGCTGACGTCGAGCTGAACGAGCCTCGTCTCGACGGTCTCGACGAGGCCCGAGGGGAGCGGCGCGGAAGGGCGTTCAGGCGGCTCTTGGGCGACCGACGGCGCGAAGGCACCGAGGGCGAGCAGGAGCGCGGGGGCCGCGGCCAGCGGCCCGCGGCGGGACGAACGCATCGTCATCCCGTCGAACGCACGGTCATTCCGGCACGAGCCGGAATCCAGCGTCCGGTACCTGCACCCGGGCTTCCGCCGGGGTCTCGGATCAGGGCGCAGCGTACACCTCCTCGGGCGCGATCAAGCCCGCGGCGGCGACGAGCTTGCGCGTCGCGGCGGAAACATGCAGGCGCCCGAGGTCGTCCGGTCTCGTCCAGCGGGCGGCCGTGGCTCGGCCCGGGCGGGGCCCGGCGAGCCGACAGTCGAGAAGCTCGAGCCGAAGCTTCCGGTGGAGGATCGAATGGGTCGCCACGGCCGCCGGGCGAGCGTCCGCGCGGACGACGACGCCGTGCCTCCGGCGCAGCGCCGATTCGAGCGCCCGCGGCGCGTTCGAGCGCTCGGGGACCTCGACGGCCGGGAGGTCCCAGGTGCCGCGCAGCGGGCTGCCGTCCGCCGGTCGCTCGAGCAGCAGCCGGCCGCGATGGCGGAC
>JBBIHW010000148.1:0-7811 GCA_037446795.1 Acidobacteriota bacterium | reverse complement strand
GAGACGCTCGACGCTGCGCTCGCGCGGCTGTTCGGCCCGGAGGCGGCTGCTCCGACCCGGCCGGCTGCGCAGGGGGAGCCGCTGGCGCCCGAGCCTCGCGCCCGGACGCTCGCGGAGCGGGCCCGCGAGCACTACCGGCGCGCGCTCGAGGCGCTCCGGCGCGGCGACTGGGCGCGCTACGGGGAGGAGATCGGCCGCCTGGGCGAGCTGCTCGAGGAGATGGCCGCGGAGGGCAAGTGAGGGAGCCCTCCGACTCCGCGAGCCGGGCCGAGATCGCGGACTTCCTGTCCCCCGGTGCGCAGCCCGGAGGATCGCCTCGATCCTGGATCTCGACGAGCGGCTCGAGCAGATCGTCGAGGAGGTCGCCCGGGCCCTCGGCTGCACGCGCCCGGCGGTCCTTTTCGTGGACGAGGAGGCCGGCGAGGCGGCCATCGCCCCGGCTCCTCGAGGCCTTCGCGGGATGCGTCCGTGTCGCCATCGAGAACGCGCGCCTGTTCGAGCGGGAGCGCCGCGGGCGGCAGCGCATGGCGCAGGAGCTGGCGGAGGCGCGTGCCGTCCGGGTCCGGCTCTTCCCCGCCGCGGCGCCCGAAGTGCCGGGCTCTTGCATCTCGAGGCTGTCCCGGCCCCGCCCCACGGGCGCTCCGGCACGCGGCCATGCCGTCGGCCTCGGTCACGGGCTCGCCGGAGGACGTCAGGGCGCGCGCCGGCGGGAATCCGCTCCCGGACGACCTCATGATCGTTCGGCGCGCGCGGTCCGCCGCCTGCGCCGCGCTCAGGGAGCCGAGTCGCGCGTCCGGATCTCCTGGATGTGGACCTGCGTCCAGCTCGTGGGGATGCACAGCGGGAACAGCACCAGGAAGAGGAAGAGTGCCGGGCGCCACCATCCGATCGGGGTGCGAGAGGGCGCGACGGCGCCGGGAGCGGCGCGGGCGCGAGGGACGCGACGGCGGAAGGCCGCAGAAAGGACCACCCCGAGAAGCGCCATGGCCAGGTTGAAGTACTGCCCCTGGCCGATGCCGAGGAAGCCTCCCTCGTAGTCGCGGAACAGGTCAACGAAGAAGCGAAGGAGCCCGTACCAGAGGACGAACTGCGCGAGCAGCAGGCCTCCACCTGGAGGGTGGCGGCGCCGGACCGCGAGCAGGAGCGGGATCAAGAGCAGGTTCTTGGCGCCGTCGTAGAGGGCGACCGGGTGGCGGAATCCCTCCACGCCGGGAAACGACACACCCCACGGCAGATCCGTCGGAATCCCGATCACCCCACCCTCGATGAAGTTGCCGATGCGGCCGACGCCGAGCAGGAAGGCGCCCGGCACGGCCAGTTCGTCGGCCAGGACGAGGAATCGCAGTCCCTTGAAGTGTGCGACCAGCGCTGCACCGATCGCGGCGCCGGCCAGCAGTCCGTGGGAGGCCATGCCGCCGCGCCAGTAGCTCAGCATTTGACCTGGATGCTCGGCGTAGTACCTCCACTCGTAGACGAGCACGTCGAAGGCGCGGCCGAGGAGCAGCACTCCCAGGCTCAGAACGATGCCCGCGTCGAGCACGTCCCGCGGTGTCCAGCTCAGCGACCGCCGGCGAAGCTGCAGCCAGAGCCACAGGCCCGCGAAGCCGACCGTGTAGGCGAAGCCGTACCAGTGGGCGCGAAAGCCGCCCAGGCTGAACATCACGGGATGGATGTCGTGGACGAACCCTCCGCTCACCGGCCTCCTCGGCGCCTCGCCTCGGCTCGGGGGCTCGGCAGTATAGACAGCTTCTGCTCCCCCGCTGCGCCGCGCTCTTGACGCCCAGGATCCGCGCGGTCGCGCCGAACCGAACCTCCAGGAACCCCGCGGCCGCGGCCCCTCTCCCTCCGGGTCGTCGGGCCGCAGGGCCGGCGCTCGCGATCCTGGGGTCGGTCTGCTTGTCCGCGAGGAAGGCTCCGGCAGGCCGGAGGCCGTGCCCGCCTCCCTCGCCATCGCGCGGGAGGGGAGATGGCATGCGCGTTGGCGAAGGTCGCGATCCTCGGGGCGACGGGCCCGACGGGAAGGCGCCTTGCGCGCGGGGCCGCCGTCCCCAGCGCGGCGAACCCGCCGGCGCCGAGCGGATCCGGGCGGACATGCTCGACCTCTCGGCGGTCGCACGCGTCATCGAGGGCGGCGATCTCGTGCCGGACCGCATCGGCCAGCCGGCCGATCGCCTTGCCGGTCGCTTCGCGACGGCCCGCGACATCGCCGAGGCGTCCGGGAGGCGGGCGCCCGGTGCGTCCACGTCTCGAGCCGCCGGGCCGATGTCCCCGCCCGGACCAGCCCGATCCCGGAGGCGCAACCCCGCATCCGAGATCTCCGGCCTGTCCGGGCGCGCTGCGAGGCCGGAGACGGCCTCCGCGACGCCGGGGCGGCCGTCGTCGCCTTGTCCGACTCTGACCGCCCGGGGCTCCGCGCGAGCACCTCGAGCGGCGGCTCGTGGAGCTTGCGGCCGGGAAGGTCTCGAACCGGATCGGTTCGCTCGAAGTGCGGCGGGATTGCGCGCTCACGCGCCGGACGCGACGACGCCTGTCGCGGCCTCGCGGCGCACGAAACGGCGTGCGGTGGGCACTGGATCGTCCCGGCTCCGCTCCGATCGCCCCCCGCGAGGTGCTCGACGTCGCTCCCTGCCAACTGGGCGCCGGCGCGCGAGGCAGGCGTCCCTCTCCTTCCACGGATGTCCGACTGCGACGCCGAGCTGCGGGCGCTCGGTCCGAATGATCGGCGCATCCGTCCGCCCGGTCCGGTTCGCGCGGACTCCTCGGCGACGTGCCCGCCGCGCCCTGCGAGCTGCGAGGAAGCCATTCCCCTGACCGTCGCGTGGCTTTCCGCCCGGATCGCCCGCGCGCGGTGACGCATGCCGCCGCGCGACCCCGTGCTAGAATCCCGCGCCCCTCCGGGGTCGCGGACGTCGAAAGGAGCAGCCCGATGGCGGCGAAGAACAGGGCGAAAAGCAAGGACAGGCAGCTCGTCGCGCTGCTGAACCAAGGGATCGAGCTCGAGCTGGCCGCCTGCCTGCAGTTCTACTACCAGTCGCTGCGGCTCACGGGCCGGGAGAACATGGCGCTGCGCCAGATGCTCGAGGAGGAGAGCGAGGCCGAGCTCGAGCACGCCCGCACCCTCGCCAGGCGGGTCGTCGCCCTCGGCGGGGAGCCCTCGCGCACCGTGCCGCCCTTCGAGGTCGGGCAGACCGCGGAGGAGATGATCCGGCTCGATCTCGAGAGGGAGGACCGGGCGGTCGCGCTCTACACGAAGATCGTGGAGCAGCTCCGCCACAAGCGCGGCTACGAGCTCGTCTACTACGAGGTCCTGAAGATCCTGAGCGACGAGCTCGAGGACCGGGAGGAGTTCCAGGCGCTGCTCGGCTGACCGGCGAAACCTTCTCCCCTTCCGCGCGTAGGAGGGCCCGCCGGGGAGGCGCAGGAGAAGCCTCTCCCGGGGAGGGGAGTCATGCTCGAGCGGTGGTGGACGGTGCGAACCCGCGGCTCTGTTGTCGCCGCCCTCGTGGCGGCGAACGCGGTCGTCGCAGCCGAGGGCGAGGAGCCCTGGAAGGTGGACGAGCCCCACGCGCCGACCCGCACGGTGCAGTTCGTGACCGACGAGGGGACCTGGCTCCACCTCGACGTCCACCCGGACGGGCGGCAGATCGTCTTCTCCCTGCTCGGTGACCTCTACCTTCTGACCATCGCGGGCGGCGAGGCACGGCGCATCAGCTCGGGCCCGGCCTACGACGTCCAGCCGCGCTTCAGCCCCGACGGCCGGTGGATCGCTTTCGCCAGCGACCGGGGAGGGCTCGAGAACCTGTGGATCTGCGACCTCGAGGGGAAGCGAGCCCGCCAGATCAGCCAGGAGAAGGCCAGCACGGTGAGCGCCCCCGCCTGGTCGCCCGACGGGCAGTACCTGGTCGGGCGCAAGCGCATCACCGACACCTCCTCGCTCGGCACCGTCGAGCTGTGGATGTGGCACGTGCAGGGCGGGCAGGGGATCCAGATCACCAAGCGCGAAGATCAGCCGGACGCGGCCGACCCGGCCTTCTCCCCCGACGGCCGGTTCCTCTACTACTCCGCGCGCGACAGCCGCTACCGCTACGACCGGAACGTCTACGAGGGGATCTGGCAGGTCAAGCGCTACGACTTCAGGAGCGGGCAGTCCGTGCAGGTCACGGGGGAGTTCGGCGGCGGGGCCTGCCCGACCCCCTCTCCCGACGGCAGGAGCCTCGCCTACGTGCGCCGCGTCCGCGCGAGGACGCTCCTCGTCGTGATGGACCTCGCCACCGGCACGACGCGGACGCTCGCCGAGGGTCTCGAGCGGGACAACCAGGAAGGGTTCGCCTTCCACGGGGTCTTTCCCGGCTTCGACTGGACGCCGGACGGGAAGGCCCTGGTCGCCACCGCCGAGGGGAGGATCTGGCGCTACGACGCCTCGAGCGGGGCGCGGGAGCCGATCCCCTTCACGGCGAGCGTCGAGCAGCAGGTCGCAGAGACCGTCCGCTTCCCGCGGCGCGTCGGCGAAGGGAACGTCCGCGTGCGCATCCTCCGCTGGCCGGTCGAATCGCCCGACGGGAAGTGGCTCGTCTTCTCCGCGGCGGGGCACCTCTACGTCTCGCAGCTGCCGGGCGGCGCCCCGCGCCGGCTCACCTCGCTCGAGGACTTCGAGTACTCCCCGGCCCTCTCCCGCGACGGCCGTCTCCTCGCGTTCGTCACCTGGAACGACCGCGACGGGGGCCACGTCTGGTTGGCTCCGTTCGAGGCCGGCAGGGCGGGGCAGCCGCGGCGCCTCACCACGGCGCCGAGCCAGTACGCGAACCCTTCCTTCTCCCCCGACGCGACCAAGCTCGTGTTCCTGCGGAGCAGCGGGGCCGCCTTCCGCGACCAGGACCTCGCTGCCGAGCTGTGGCACGAGATCCACTGGATGCCGGTCAGCGGCGGCGAGAGCCACTACGTCATCGGGACGAAGAACCGCGGTCCCAGCCGGCGCATGCCGCGGCCGGCCTTCTCCCCCGACGGCGAGCGCGTCTACTACGTCGAGGACGAGCCTCCGGCGAAGCCGACCGAACCGCCGAAGAGCGTTCTCGCGTCGGTGAAGCTCGACGGGACCGACCGCCGCGCGCACCTGCGGTTCGCCCGGGCGGAGGAGGCGGCGATCTCTCCCGACGGCCGCTGGGTCGTCTTCAACGAGCAGCACAACGCGTGGGTGACCGCGCTGCCGCCCGTCGAGGCCCAGACGGTCGAGGTCGGGCTCGAGGAGGGGGCGCTTCCGGTTCGCCAGCTCACCGAGGAGGGAGGCGAGTGGGTCGGCTGGGCCGAGGGCGGGCGCGCCGCGACCTGGATCTTCGGTCCCTTCTACCACAGAGCCCGCCTGGAGTCGGCCTTCCCTCCACCGGGCAGCGCCGAGGCGCCGTCCGAAGAGAAGGAAGACAAGGCGCCGGGCAAGCGGAAGCGGAAGAAGGACGCCGAGCCGGAACCGGGCGACGAGGACAAGGACAAGAAGAAAAAGAAGCCGATCCCGAAGAGCGAGGCGCTGGAAATCGTGCTGGAGCTGCCGCGGGCGAAGCCCTCGGGGACGGTCGCCTACGAGGGCGCCCGCATCGTCACGATGCGCGGCGACGAGGTGATCGAGCGGGGGACGATCCTCGTCCGAGACGATCGGATCGAGGCCGTCGGTCCTGCCGGAGAGATCCGCATCCCCCCCGGCGCGCGGCGGGTGGACCTGTCCGGCCGGACCGTCGTTCCGGGTCTCTTCGACGCGCACGCTCACTTGCACTACTCGACCCTCGACATCCTCCCGCAGCGTCCCTGGAAGTACCTCGCCAACCTCGCCTACGGCGTGACCACCACCCACGACCCGTCGGCTTCCACCCACGAGGTGTTCGCGCAGGCCGAGATGGTCGAGGCGGGCCTCTTGGTCGGGCCGCGCATCTTCTCGACGGGGTTCATCCTGTACGGGGCCGACAGTCCCGGGAGGGCCGAGATCCAGAGCCTCGAGGACGCCCGAAGGCACGTGAGGAGACTCGCCCGGCTGGGGGCCTTCTCGGTCAAGTCCTACATGCAGCCCCGGCGGGAGCAGCGGCAGTGGATTCTGCAGGCGGCGCGCGAGGAGCGGGTGCTCGTCGTCCCGGAAGGCGGCGGCGACCTGGAGATGGACATGACGATGGTGCTCGACGGGCACACGACGATCGAGCACGCGCTGCCCATCACGCCGCTCCGGCGGGACGTCGTGGAGCTGTTCGGCCGGAGCGGGACGGCCTACACGCCGACGCTCCTCGTCGCCTATGGAGGGCTGTCGGGAGACCGGTGGTTCTTCCAGCACCACGACGTGTGGAAGGACGAGAAGCTCCTGCAGTTCGTCCCACCCGGCCACGTGGACCCTCGCGCCCGGATCCGGAGCGTGATGGCAGCTGACGAGGACTGGCACCACCTCGACGTCGCGCGCTCGGCGAAAAAGGTCGTGGACGCCGGGGGGACCGTCTGCCTCGGTGGACATGGCCAGATGCAGGGTCTCGGTCCCCACTGGGAGATGTGGGCGTTCGTCCAGGGCGGAATGACCCCGATGGAAGCCCTTCGTGTCGCCACGCTGTCCCCCGCGCGCGCCCTCGGCCTCGACGCCGATCTGGGCTCGATCGAGCCCGGAAAGCTCGCGGATTTCGTCGTCCTCGACAGGAACCCGCTCGAGCGGATCGAGAACAGCGACTCGGTCGTGCTCGTGGTCAAGAACGGCGCGGCCCACCGCCCCGAGGACCTGCGTCGGCGCTGAAGCCGAAAGTCGTCCAGCGGCGAGGGCGCGTGCGGACCGAGGGCTTCGGGCGCGGCCGGCCGACGCACCCCTCGAGCGCCGCGCGGCAGGAAGTTCCCTCGAGTTCCCCACTGCGGGGGACAGGAAAGGAAGCGAGCATGACGAGTCGTCGAGGGCGGCCGTGCTGGCGAGAGCCGGGGGACGTCGAGCTCGGCATGGGCGGTCTGCCGCCGCCGCGGCGAGTCTGCTGATCGCGGCTGCCATCGCTTCCGCCTCCTTCGGCCAGCAGGCCGTCGAGGAATCGGCGACGGTCCCCGATGCCGAGCGCGGGGGGAGTTCCGTCTCAGCTTGCCGTTCCTGCGGCTCAGCAGTCGCGGAAACGCGGTTCTCGTAGGGGGAGACCGGTCGTCCCCGGCCTCCTCGGGCGCAGCCCCTCCGCGCCGGGGCCGCGCCCCCGAGCCCGTCGAGGAGGCGGTCACGGGGATCGGCGACGTCAAGGCGCGGGGCGAGCTGTATCTGCTCGAGGGCACGGCCTCGAGGCCGCGGGTCACCGTTCTCCTCGAGATCAAGGTGCCGACGGCGGACGAGGGAAGGGGCCTCGGCACGGGCGAGACCGACGTGACCGGCGGCCTGGGCTTCGTCCAGCCGATCGGCCGGGTCAGCCTGGTCGCCGATGCGAGCTTCACCCGTGTCGGATGTGGTCGGCCAGTGCCCGGGCCTTGGCGCGGTCCGCAACATCGAGTTCTCCGAGCATCGCTACGATCTGCTGCGGCACACCCGAGCCGACGCGCACACTGCGCTCCGGGCGCCAGCAAGTGTGCGACTTGCCGTCCTCGTGGATCGTGGTGTACCGCAGGTACACGCCACGATCCTCCGCGGCGTTTTATCCGCCCGGAGGATCGCTCGATTCAAGAGGGTAGCTTGGCACGACAACGGGTCCGCCAGGATCCTGCACGGTGGACAAAGGACTTGCCGACGCGAACCGCCCGGGAAGCCCCGAAGAGAGTTCTCAGCTGCGGAAGTTGGGCTAACCTGCATTATTCACGAAGCGCTCGACAGTCATGCTGACGGCCCGGGAAGC
>JBBIHW010000147.1:4769-7865 GCA_037446795.1 Acidobacteriota bacterium | reverse complement strand
CGAGCGGCTGAAGCGGGGAGCGTACCGGGCGAAGCCGGTTCGTCGGGCGTACATCCAGGATCGTCCGGCGCGCCGTCGTCGAGGTGCTCGGCGCCATCTACGAAGTGGACTTCCTCGGCGTCTCCTGCGGGTTCCGACCGGGGTGCAGTCCGCCCCAGGCGTTGGATGCGCTGGCGGTTGGGATCATGACGAGGAGGGTGAACTGGGTGCTCGACGCCGGCATCCGGGCCGCCGGCAGCAGTTACTTGTGCGTGCGAGAATCGTTTACTCTACACGCGTGCGCGCCGGGGGACACTTCGCGCGACCGGACGGTCGTCTGTCCGAGGCGCCGCTCAGGGGTGGCGGCCCTGGCGGCCGCGGCTCTCTCGGCCCTCTCGTGCGCGTTCCTCCCGGCGTATCGCTCCGTGTCCTCGGGCCGTGCCCCCTGGCCGGCCGAGGACCTCGCCGCGTCCATGGATCCCTGGCTCCTCGGCGACGGGTTCTCGGACCGGCTCGCGGTCGAGGTGGACTGGGTCGAGGGGTGCAGGCCGGGGCCGGCGGCGATCGAGGGGCTCCGCGCGATCCTCGTCAAGTACGGCCCGCATGGCCGCCCCGTCGAGATCGCCCTCGACGACGAGATTCCTCGCTCGCTGTGGGACGAGCCCCGGCCACCGGGTGACCGCGACCCTGTGGCGAGGCTCGTCGAGCGTTTCGCTGACGTCGCCGCCGAGCCCCGGGATCCCGACGACCGCACCGAGCGGCGCTACGTCCTGTTCGCTCCGGCCTCCTGGGCCACTGGCCACTTCGGCTACAGCTCCTCCTGGCCGGTGAAACGGGGCGAGGAGGTCGTCTTCGTGGACGGGGTCGTCGTCTTCCGCCAGCCTCACGCGCGCTTCGCCTGGCTCTGGCTCTCGCTGGACAAGATGGAGCGCATGACGCTCATCCACGAGTTCGGCCACCAGCTCGGCCTCGTCCGCAACCAGAGGCACGAGCGGACCGGGCGGCATCGCATGCACTGCACGAGACTCGACTGCCCGATGGCCCATCCGACCCCGCGCGTGATCGCGCGCAACTTCCTCGCCGGCCTGTTCAACGTGTTCATGCGCGACTACTGCGCGCTCTGCCAGGAGGACATCCGCCGCGCCCAGGCGGCCTGGCGGGACCGGATGGCGCGCGATCCGGGGTACCGCGCCCAACGCGTCGCCGAACGCGAGGGCCGGCGCCGCGCGGTGACGCTCTGGTCGCTCCACGAGCAGGGCCGGTACGAGGAGCTCCTGGCGGCCGTCGAGGAGGCGCGGAAGCGATACGGGTGGAACACTTACCTCCGCTGGCTGGAGATCGCTTCGTTGGCCGGGCTCGGGCGAACCGACGAAGCGCTCGAGCGCGTGCGCGCCGCGGAGGCGGCCGGCCTCTCGCGCGCCGAGCGCGCGCGCCTGGCATCTCCCCTCGGGGACGCCCTCATCGCCGCAGGGCGTTACGACGAGGCGATCGCCCTCCTGGAGAGCGTCGGGCACGTGGAAGACGACGAGCTGGGAGCATCTTTCGCGCTCATCCACGCCCTCGAGGGCGCCGGCCGGCTCGAGGAGGCGCTCGCGCTGGTGGACGGGCTCCTCGAGCGCGGCGATCCGATCTCGTTCGAACTCGAAGGCATGCGGCGCAAGCAAGCCATGCTGCTCCGGCGGCTCGGCCGTCTCGACGACGCCGAGAAGGCTGCGCGCCGGGGGCTGCACTCCAGGAAGACCCGCCCGGGATGGCTGTCATCCGCCGCGGAGATCCTCGAGGCGAGGGGCCGTCACGAGGAGGCCCGCACCCTCCTGCGCGAGGCGCTCCGCAACGCCGAGAAGGCGTTTCAGGGGGCCGAGACGCCCGTGACCCGGTGGCGCACTGGCTGGACGGTCGCCGAGGTCCGCGCGCGGCTCGGCGAGACGGACCGCGCCCGCCAGGCGATCGCGGGCGCCGGCCCCCCGCCCGATGACGCGAAGGTGTTCGAGGTGCTGTGGGTCGAGGCTCCCGCCCTGGCCGCGCTCGGGGAATGGGAGCGCCTCGCCAGCCTGTTGCGCGAGCTGCCACCGCGCTGGCGCGATCGGTTCGATCCCTGCATCTCGCCCGAGGTCGCCCCGATGCGCGGCGATGCCCGGTATCGGGACATCTTCGCCCACTGCCCGCCTCCTCGATGACTTCGGCCGCCTTTCCCGCGGCCCGTTTTCGAGGTATGGAAAGGGTTGCCATGACCCGTCCCGGGCTTCCCGTCCCCGCTCCCGCGGCCGCGCTCGCCGTGCTCGTCCTCTCGTTCGCACCGCCCGCTCTCGCCGCGCCGCCGCGGCTCAAC
The DNA here is from genome assembly GCA_037446795.1 of Acidobacteriota bacterium. Taxonomy (GTDB): domain Bacteria; phylum Acidobacteriota; class Polarisedimenticolia; order Polarisedimenticolales; family JBBIHW01; genus JBBIHW01. The sequence continues at coordinate 5,557 of JBBIHW010000147.1, read as the reverse complement.
TTCGTGGACCGGGTGAACCCCACGCCGCGCCCGTATCAGGGCCGGGTGGACGTCACGACCCGAACGAGCCTGTACTTCGAAGTGGTGGTCCCGGACTCCAACGGCCCGCTCGGCAGGGTGGACACCGACTCGATCACGGCGACCCTCCACCCGCAGGGAGGCGAGGCGGTCCCGATGCTGCTCGCCGGGCAGGTGTTCGCCCCCGGCTTCGGCGGCAAGCTCATCCCGGGGGTGGACAGCGGCTCGGACAACGGGGACGCCGTCTACATCGTCCCCGGCGCCCCGCTCGACCCCGCCCGCTCCTACACGGTCGAGGTGTACGCGGAGACCCCCGACGGGACGCCGATAGATCCCGCCCTCGACTCCTGGTCGTTCACGACGCGCCCCGCGCTCGCAAGCCCGACCGTGTCCTGGACCGTGGACCTCTCGGGACCCACGGTCGCCTGGCAGGGCTGGTTTTTCAACGGGATCGTGAAGCCGAGCTTCGACACGAGCCGGACGTTCGACCAGCTGGACTCCTACGACCTCATGGACACGGTACGCGCGATCAACCCCGACGCGTGGTCGCTCCAGCGCGACTGGCCCCTCACGAGCGACTACTGGCACAACGGTGTGTTCGACGGCAACCCGAACCTGGTCCGCGAGCGCGAGACGCGGCGCGTCGTCGCGGTCGAGAACCAGGGCAACCGCACCCTCGTCACCGTGGCCGACCTCGAGGAGGGGCAGCTCTACGGGATCGCGCCCGGACGCCCGCTCGGGGACGACTTCCATGTGGGCGACAGGGTCAC
>JBBIHW010000147.1:0-4757 GCA_037446795.1 Acidobacteriota bacterium | reverse complement strand
GCCGACCGCGAGAAGTTCGAGGTCGCCGAGGTGCGAGGGGTGGACGAGCGAGCGCGCGTGGTGAAGCTCGACCGGCTCCTGACCCCACCCTCGAGCTGGATCCTCGACTACGCTGGGTCCCATCCCCCGGACAACCCGGACACGCCGGACAACTTCACGCTGCCCCTCTGCTATCTCCGCAAGCTCGACCCCGCGGGCACGCCCGTCTACTACTGGAGGCGGCTCGATGACGAGTGGGACATCGTCCACGGCCAGCACGGCCGGCGCGTCCAGGTCAACTTCTCCTACACGCCGCTCGACCTGGCGCGCGATCCGGTACCGGCCCACCCGGGAGGCCACGGCAGCATCTCGCCCCCCAAGGACTGGCCGCAGTGGCACGAGTTCGTCCGGCAGGTCGTCTTCCACCTCATTGACCGCTACGGCGCGGCCGCGCTCGACTTCCAGTACAGCTTCGGCAACGAGAACAACTTCTCGATCTTCTGGTCGGGAACGAAGGACGAGTTCTACGAGACGTACGACTACACCGTGAACGCCGTCCTGACCGCCTTCGAGGACCGCGGCCTCGATGCGAGCCGCGTGCAGGTCGGGGGGATCGAGGCCCCCTCGCTGGGGGGCGTGGGGTGGATCCGCGACGCCCTCTACCACGCCTCGGGTGCCGCCGACCGGCCCGGGGGAGGCATCGCCGAGCAGAACTTCGTGTGCGCGGACCCGCGCCTCGAGGGGAAGCGGGCGGCGAGGCTGTCCTCGCTGTGCGCCACGTGGAACGGCAAGGGATCGCCCCTCGACTTCGTCTCGATCCACGAGTACGAGCACGCCTCCAGGGCGGCGGCCGACCTGACCCGGATCCGCGACGACGCGCTGGCGATGGACCCCGCCTTCTACGATCGGCTGCTCGTGGGTTCCTTCGAGGCGACGCCGGACTGGGTCCCGCGACCCGACCCGGCGTCGGAGAGGATGTACGAGGGGAACGGCTTCTTCCCGGCCTGGTGCGCGGACTGGGCGCACCGGCTCGTGGAACGCGCGGCGACCGACCCCCGCTACGCCCGTCACGAGGCGGTGCTGACCGTCTGGCCCTTCGATTACAACGGGGACGGGATCGCGTCGGTGACCGGCTTGATCCGGGTGGACGAGGACGGCGACGGGGACGAGGACCGCATCGCGACGATCCGCAAGGCGGTCTTCAACTACCTGGAGCTGCTCGCGCGGATGAACCGCGACCTCGAGGCGCTGCCCTCCCGCGAGATCGAGGGGATCCGCTTCGGCGGGTTGCGCAGCCCCGCGCCCCACGTCCACCGGATCCTCCTCCACGCCCACGATCCCTACGACACCGAATCGAGCGAGGAAGTCGAGTTCACCGCCTCCCTCGCGCTCGAGAACGTCCCGTGGCCGGCGGTCACGGTCCGGCGCTGGCGCGTGGATCGCGACCATTCGAGCCCCTATCACGCCTACCAGGCTCTCCCCGAGCGGGGCAGCAGCGGCCTCTACAGCCCTGTCGAGGTCGCTCCTCTCGAGAGCGCCGACGAGCTCGTCGAGGACGGCCCGCCCCGGGACCTTGACGCGCAGGGCGGCGGCCTCGCCCTCTCGGTGCCGGTGCGGGTCAATGGCGTGACGTTCATCGAGGTCCGCGAGCGGGACCTCGACGGCGATGGGATCGGCGACACGGGGGACAACTGCGCCGCAGTCCCGAACCCGGGACAGGAGGACGCGGACGCGGACGGGCGCGGAGCGGCTTGCGACTGCCTCGACGCGGACGGCCAGGTGTGGGAGCTCCCCGGCGAGGTCCAGGGTCTCGCCCTGAGGAAGCAGGCAGGAGGCGAGACCCTGCTCGACTGGTCGTGGCTCGCGGGGCAGGCCGGGCCGGGCACGGTCCACGACGTCGCCAGCGGTTCCCTCTCCGAGCTCCGGTCCTCCGGCGGGTTCGGGGGCGCGAGCTGCCTCGTCAGCGGGGCGGGGGAGCCTCCGGTCGCGGATCCGGGTCCGGATCCTCCGCCGGGCGAGGGCCGATACTTCCTCGTTCGCGGCCGAAACGCCTGCGGCGCGGGCAGCTATGGAGCGGGCAGCGTGGGACAGCGAGCGGTCCTCGCGTGCCCGTGACGCACGATCGCGGGAAGGCGCCCGGCGAGCCCTGCCGAAGCGGGCGTCACACCGGCGAAAGCGGGCGTCCGGACGAAGCACTCTTCCATGTCGAGACCTGCCCTGCGTCGCGCGCCTCCGGCCCGTCGAGGCCGGTCCTCGACGCCCGGCCCGCCGGTGAGCTGTCCCGCAGGCGCCGCGCGCCAGGGCTCGCCGTCTCGAAGCGGCGTGCCTGCGGTGGAGAGGAGAGGTCCCCGGCAAGGGCGCGCCGCAGCCGCTCGTACAGCACGGCGAACAGCTCCAGCGGGTGGTCCCGGACGCCGCCGAGGACGGCGAGGCGGCGACCGCCGGTGCGCCCCGCCTCGAGCTCGAAGGCCTCGAGCAGCAACCCGGTCGGGAGCAGGCTGCTCCGGAAGTGAAAGACGTGCCGGATGCCGCGGGCGTCGGCCAGGCCGACGGGCTCGAACGCGACGTGGGAGAACTCGACGCCGAGCAGGTCCGCCACGGTCTCGTTGAAGCAGCGGCTGCACACGAGCGCTGCTCCGCGACTGGCTGCGAGCCGCAGCGCGTCGTGACGCGGGGTGCGGCGGTCGCAGCCGCAGCACCTGCCGAGCGTCTCGGCGGAAAGCGCAGCGCGCAGAGCGACCCTCGTCATGGTCCGAGCCCGGGCAAGCCACTTCGACCGCTCGAAACCTACGGGCAGCCGTCGCCTCGATCAACGGCTTTCTTCCGTGCGGGGCGACAAACTGCGGAGCGCGCGCTGCAGGTGGTTCGGGTGCAGCCGGCGCCCGCGCCTCGCGCGTACGGGCTGAGTCGTCTCGCGATGCGCGCGCGCGTCCACATTTCCACAGCATCCACAGGGTAGGGATGCGGTTGCCCGGGCAGATCGCCGCCAGCGGCGGCCGCCCGAAGAGGTCGCCCGAACGGCCGGAGTCACCGGGCGCGGGACGTGGGCGAGGCCGGACGAGCCGATCGCCGAGCTCGCGGCGACCGCATCGCCGACGAGCCACATCGGCGACGCCGCGGGAAAGCGAGCACGCCAGGCCCGCCGGACAGGTCGCGACAGGCCGGCGTCGGCCGGGCTTCGCAGGTCGAGCCCCGGCCCCGATCCACCCGGTCTCGCTCCGCGGCGACGGGTCGAAGCCGGCGCAGGCGGCTCAGTCCAGCCGGAACCTCGCCTGTCCCGAGCCGATCACCGTGCCGTCGCGCTTTCGGGCCGCCACGCTCCAGACGTAGGACAGTCCCGCGACGAGGCGCCCGGCCTCCTCCGGTGTGAGCTGCACGGACGGCGTTCTGACGCTGCGCTCGATGACCGGCTCGGCCGAACCCTCCGGGACGATCCGGAACAAGTAGTCGTGCCTGCCGGAGACCGACTCCCAGGAGAAGGTCGTCGGCGCCGAGGAAAGGCGGCTTCCCGGGCGCGGCTCCCTCACCTCCAGGGGCACCCCGCCCGCCGCCGCGAGCGTCGCGGGAGCGCGCTCGGGCGGGCGGCTGCGGTTCAGGAAGACGATTCCGGCCGCGATCGCCGCGAGGATCAGGATCCCGAGGACCCAGACGAGCCACCGGGGACGACCGGTCTCGCCCTCGAGCGCCCGGATCTCCTCCTCCATGTGCTCGACCGCGGCGGTGGGGTCGTGGTGGTGGGTGGTCTGTTCCTGTGCCATGGGGACCTCCCTCCGGGGGGGTGCGCAGGTCGCCGGGCTCGCCTCTCCCGGCAGGGCCCGCTCGTCGCCTCATCCTATCACAGCGCGGCGCCTTCCTGCATGCCGGAATCCGGACCCCCCCCCGACCCGCAGCGGCCGGGCCGGCCCCGGCCGGCCGGCCGTTAGAATTCGATCGCGAGCCGCATCGAGGCGGCGCGCGCGGCGCGAGGGGGGAGAGCGGGTTGCCGTGGCTTTCGATGTCCTGATCGTCGGCGGCGGCGTGATCGGCGTGGCCGGGGCGCTCGAGCTGGCCCGCCGCGGGGCGCGGGTCGCGGTCGCCGAGCGGGACGAGATCGGCCGCGGCTGCTCCTATGGAAACGCGGGCTGGCTGACTCCTTCCCTGGCCACGCCCCTTCCCGGCCCGGGGGTCCTTTCGAAGGCCCTGCGCTGGATGTTCGACCCCGACAGCCCGCTGTACATCAGGCCGACGCCGAGCCTCGAGCTGCTGCGGTGGCTCGTGCGCTTCGCCCTGTCCACGGGCCGGCGGCGGTTCGAGCGCGGCGCCGAGGCACTCGTCTCGCTGTCCCGGTGGAGCCTCGACGCCTACGCCGGGCTCGACCGCGAGCTCGGCGGCGCGCTCGGCTTCGAGCGCCGCGGCCTCGTGGTCGTGGCCCAATCGGACGAGGGGCGCGAGTACGCGAGGGAGGAGGTCGAGCTGGTTTCGCGGTTCGGAATCCGGGGCGAGATCCTCGACGCGGCGGCCATTCGGGAGCGCGAGCCCGCCATTCGCGGGCCCGTCGCCGGCGGCGCGTTCTTCCCCGACGAGGCCCACGTGGAGCCGTACGACACGGTGCGCGCCATGGCCGCTGCCGCCGAAAGGCTGGGGGCCGTCCTGCTCCCGCGCACCGAGGTGTTCGGGTTCGACGTGTCGGCCGGCCGCCGCGCCGGCGGCCGGGCCCCGACCGGGCCGCCGCGTGGGGGCCGCGACCTGCGGGCGGGCGGGGCCAGGGTCAGGCACAACAACAAACCGAACGTTCGTTG
>JBBIHW010000146.1:0-7865 GCA_037446795.1 Acidobacteriota bacterium | reverse complement strand
TCACGAGCGAGATCGTCCAGCTTCGAGTCGCCGATCAGGTCAAGATCGAGGTGGAGAAGAACGCCATCGCGGGGCTTGTCGAGGCCCCTCGCTGAAGGGGCGGAGCCGCAACGATGCAAAAGAACCTCGCCTGGAAGGTCGTCCTGATCCTGGCCGTCGTGGCTGTCGGGGCGTTCTACATCTATCCGCCGCAGGAGCGGATCAATCTCGGTCTCGACCTGAAGGGCGGCTCCCACATCGTCCTGCAGGTGGAGACCCGTTCGGCGCTCAAGTACGAGATGGATCTCACGTTGAGCCGGATCGGGCAGGCGCTGAAGGAGGCGGGGCTGACCTACGGCGCGATCTCGGCTCCGGAGCCGACGGTCCTCGAGCTGCGGGGCGCGGACCCGGCGCGGAGGGCCGACGTGCGGAAGGTGCTCGACGACCACGTGGGCCAGTGGGACATCCGCGACTTGGGGGCGGGCAACTGGCGGGCGACGATGCCCCTCCCGATCCAGACCGCCATCGAGACCAGCGCCGTCGAGACCACGCTGAACACCATCCGGGAGCGGATCGACGATCTCGGGGTCCGCGAGCCGATCGTCCAGAAGCAGGGGATCCGGGGCGACCGGATCCTCGTGCAGCTTCCCGGTCTCGAGGACCCGGAGCGCGCGAAGGAGATCATGAAGGACCCGGCCGTTCTGGAGTGGAAGACGGTGACCTATCCCCCCGGGGTCGCCGACTACGAGGGCTGGCTCCCGCCGGCCTCGAGGGAGGCGGCGCTCGCCCTGTTCGGCGGTCAGCTTCCCCCGGACACCGAGCTCTACCCGCAGCGCATCCCCGCCTCCGACGGCGGCACGACGACCATCTGGTGGCCCCTCAACAAGGTCTCCACGATCGTGGGCAACGACCTCCGGTCCGCCCAGCGCGGCCAGGGGCAGTTCGGCGACCCGATCGTGCTGTTCCAGCTCAGCCAGGACGCGGGCAGGCGCTTCGAGCGGGTCACCGCGGAGAACGTGGGACGGAAGATGGCCATCGTGCTCGGCGGGCCCACGGACAAGCAGGTCGTATCCGCTCCGGTGATCCGCTCGACGATTCGCGACCGGGGACAGATCGAGGGGCGGTTCGACATCCAGGAGGCGGAGGACCTCGCCCTGAAGCTCCGCTCGGGCGCCATCCCGACCGACGTGAGCATCATCGAGGAGCGCACCGTCGGGCCGTCTCTCGGCCGGGATTCGATCCGGGCCGGGCTCCTGGCGGGACTCGCCGGATTCCTCGGCGTCATGGTCTTCATGTGCACCTACTACCGGCTGTCGGGGGTGAACGCCGTCGTCGCGCTGTTTCTCAATCTCGTCCTCGTGCTGGGAGCGATGGGCTATCTCGGCGCGACCCTGACGCTGCCGGGCATCGCCGGCCTCGTCCTCACCGTGGGCATGGCCGTGGACAGCAACGTGCTGATCTTCGAGCGCATCCGCGAGGAGCTGACTCTGGGGAAGACCGTGAGGTCCGCCGTGGACCAGGGGTTCTCGCGGGCGTGGAACACGATCTTCGACACGAACGCCACCACGCTCGTGGCCGCGTTCTTCCTGTTCAGCTACGGCACGGGGCCCGTCAGGGGATTCGCCGTCACCCTGTTCTGCGGGCTCCTGTTCTCGATGTTCACCGCCGTGTTCGTCTCGAAGACGATCTACGAGATCGTCCTGGGGCGAGGTCGGCAGGTGGACACGCTCAGCATCTGACCCGGGGAGGGCCCTCCCGTGTTCCGCATCGTCAAGGACCCCAAGCTGGACTTCATGGGGAGGAAGCACGTCTGGCTCGGCCTGTCCGCGAGCCTGGTGCTGGCGTCCGCGGCCGTCGTCGGGGTCAAGGGGGTCCGCAAGGGAATCGAGTTCACCGGGGGGACGGAGGTCCAAGTCAGGTTCGCCGAGGCACCCGATCTCGGGCGGATCCGCTCGAGCCTGGCCCGGGCGGGGCTCCCGAACCACCTCGTGACGACGATCGGAAGCCCCGAGGAACACGAGGTCTACATCCGGCTCGGCAGCGCCGCCGGCGAGAAGGAGGAGGACCTGGCTCCCCGCATCCAGCGGGCGCTGCGGCCGGAGGAGCTCGAGGCCCGCCGGCAGCAGGGACTGCTGGACCTCAACACCGCCGACGAGCCCGCCCTCCGGCGGCTCCTCGAGGTCGCTCCGGAGCTCACGCGCAACGAGGCGGCGGAGCTCGCTGCGGGGATCCTCGAGGCGCGGCGGAACCGCGCGCTGTTCCGTTCGGTCGAGGACGTCAAGGACGTGGCTGGCCTGACGCCGCCCGTCCTCGAGTTCCTGCGGCAGCGCGCCTTCACCGGCCCGTTCGCGGTTCTCAGCCAGTCCTACATCGGCCCCGCCATCGGACGCGAGCTGGTGCAGAAGGCGTGGCTCGCCGTCCTCGGCTCCCTGGCCGGCATGCTCGTCTACATCGGGATCCGGTTCCGCTTCCAGTGGGGTGTCGCCGCCGTCCTGGCCCTGGTCCACGACACCGTGATCACGGCGGGCCTGTTCTCGCTGTTCGAGCACGAGCTGAGCCTGCCGGTGGTGGCCTCGTTCCTCACCCTCATCGGCTACTCGGTCAACGACACCGTGGTGGTCTTCGACCGGATCCGGGAGAACCTGAGACTGCGCGGGCAGATGCGGTTTCAGGAGCTGGTCAACCTCTCCATCAACCAGACCCTCAGCCGGACGCTGATCACCTCGGGCCTGACGTGGGTCACGACCCTGGCCCTGTTTCTCTTCGGCGGGGAGGCGCTGAGGTCATTCGCGTTCGTGCTCACCGCGGGGATCGTCGTGGGGACCTGGTCGTCCATCTCGATCGCGAGTCCGCTGCTCGTGATGTGGCGGGAGTCCATGGAGCGGCGCAAGGGAGGCGCCGGGGAGAAGCCCGCGGCGGCCAAGCCCGCCTCCGGTCCCAGGCCGGCCGTGGCCCGAAAGGCCCGCCAGAATCGAGCCTAGCCCCGGACCGGTCCGGGTCGTCGGGCCCCGCCCCGTGCCTATAATGCTCCGAGGCGGAGCCCGCGATGGTCCGACGCTTCGAGGACATCCTCGAGAAGGTGGCCGCCTACAATCCGGCGGCCGATCTCGACCTCCTGCGGCGCGCCTACGTGTTCTCGGCGCGGGAACACCGGGACCAGCTGCGCGCCTCGGGCGAACCGTATCTCGTCCATCCCCTCGAGGTCGCCTACATCCTGGCGGAGCAGCGCCTGGACACGGCGAGCGTGGTCGCCGGGCTCCTCCACGACGTCGTCGAGGACACGCTGACCCCGATCGGGGATGTGGCTTCGTACTTCGGCCAGGAGGTCGCTCACATCGTCGAAGGGGTGACCAAGATTTCGAGGCTTCAGTTCGCGAGCGACGAACAGGAGGAGGCGGAGAACCTCCGAAAAATGATCCTGGCGATGGTGGACGACATCCGCGTCATCCTCGTCAAGCTCGCCGACCGCCTGCACAACATGCGCACCCTGGAGCACCTGGACCCGGGGCGCCAGCAGCGGATCGCCCGGGAGACGATGGAGATCTACGCCCCCATCGCCAACCGGCTGGGCATGGGGCGGATCAAGTCGGAGCTCGAGGACCTCTCGTTCCGGTACACGGAGCCGGAGGCCTACGCGGCGCTGGCCGAGGCCCTCGAGGCGCGCCGCAACGTGAGCGACGCCTTCATCCGGGACATCCGGCGGCGGCTCGAGACGGCCCTGGCGGAGCAGGAGATCCGCGCGGAGATCACCGGGCGCATCAAGAGCATTCACTCGATCTATCGCAAGATCCGCCGGCAGAGGATCGGCGTGGACGAGGTCTACGACTACGTGGCCTTTCGCATCGTGGCGGACACGGTGAAGGACTGCTACGCGGCCCTGGGCATCGTGCACTCGATCTGGCGGCCCGTCCCGGGACGCATCAAGGACTTCATCGCGATGCCGAAGCCGAACATGTACCAGTCGCTGCACACGTCGGTCATGACCGAGGTCGGCCAGCCCTTCGAGGTCCAGATTCGCACCCACGACATGCACCGGATCGCGGAGGAGGGGATCGCCGCGCACTGGCAGTACAAGGAGAGCGGCCGCCTGACGGAGCAGGACGCCGAGAGGGTGGCCTGGCTGCGGCAGATCCTCGAGTGGCAGCAGGACCTCAAGGATCCGCGGGAGTTCGTCCAGATGGTGAAGGTGGACCTCTATCCGGAGGAGGTCTACGCCTTCACCCCGAAGGGGAAGGTCCTGTCCTTTCCTCGGGGGGCGACCCCCGTGGACTTCGCCTACGCGATCCACACCGAGGTCGGCCATCGTCTCGCCGGCGCGAAGGTCAATGGCCGGATCGTTCCGCTGCGGTACGCGCTCCAGAACGGGGACATCGTCGAGATCCTCACCCAGCCGTCGAGCCACCCGAGCCGGGACTGGCTGGCGCTGGCGAAGACTTCCCGCGCGCGGAGCAAGATCCGCTCGTGGCTGAAGGCGCACGAGCGCGAGCGCTCGGTCGCCCTCGGGCGGGAGCTGACCGAGAAGGAGTTCCGCAAGTACCGGCTGCACTTCAAGGACCGGTGGGAGGATCCGCGGCTCGCGGAGGCGCTGCGGAAGCTCGGGTTCGCCGACCTCGAAGACTACCTGGCCGCGGTCGGGTACGGCAAGGTCACCCCGCACGCCCTCGTGGGTCACCTGGTGCCCGCCGAGGAGCTCAGGGAGCGGCCCGAGGGCGTGGTCACGCGCGCGGTAAAGCGCGCCCTGGGGATCGGCGACAGCAAGATCAAGGTCCGGGGCATGGACGACGTCATGATCACCCTGGCCAAGTGCTGCAATCCCGTGCGAGGGGAGCCCGTCGTCGGCTACATCACCCGCGGCAAGGGCGTTTCGATCCACTCGAGCCATTGTCCGAACCTCGGCAACCTCCTGGTGGATCCCGAGCGGCGCATCGAGGTCGAGTGGGATGCGGCCGGAGCCGACGCGGCCGTCTACGACGTGAAGCTCTCCCTCGACCTCGAGGACCGGCAGGGCCTTCTGGCGAAGATCGTCTCAGCCGTTGCCGAGGAGAAGACGAACATCCGGAACGTGGACGCGAAGACCTTCGAGGGCAACAGCGCGCGGGTCACGATGGTGCTGGCCGTCGCAGACCGGGAGCAGATGGAGCGCATCATGGCGCGCATCCGGAAGATCAAGGGGGTGCGCGAGGTGGAGCGCGTGCTCGGCTGACGCGCCGGAGGAGCGAGCGATGCGGGGAATCGTCTCGACGGAGCGGGCCCCCAGGGCGATCGGGCCGTACAGCCAGGCGGTGGAAGCGGGGGAGATGGTGTGGGCGTCCGGGCAGATCGGGATCGAGCCCTCGAGCGGCCGGCTCGTCGAGGGAGGGGTCGAGGCGCAGACGCGCCAGGCGATCGAGAACCTTCGGGCCGTGCTCGAGGCGGCCGGAAGCGGCCTGGATCGCGTCCTCAAAGTGACCGTCTTCCTGACGGACATGGCGTCCGACTTCGAGGCCATGAACCGGATCTACGCGGGCTACTTCGGGTCGAACCCGCCCGCCCGCGTCACGGTCGAGGTGCGAGCCCTCCCCCGCGGCGCGCGCGTCGAGCTGGACGCCGTGGCGCTGTCCGGCTAGCGCGAGGCTGCTAGCGCACGGCTTTCTGGACGCGGCCCGACCGCAGGCAGCGGGTGCACACCCGAAGCCGCCGCGACCCGCCCCCCGCGGTCCGCACCCGCACCCTCTGCAGGTTCGGAAGGAACCTCCGCGAGGTCACGTTGTGGGCGTGGGACACGTTGCGCCCGAAGACGGTCGTCTTGCCGCAGCACGCACACTCCCGCGCCATGCCGGCCTCCGTTCGGCGAAGCGGGGCGGATCCTAGAGAACTCCCCGATTCCTGTCAACCTCGTGTCCAGCCCGGGCAGGATGCCCGGTCTCCACGGCCCGCCCGCCGTGGTTCGGCGTCGATCGCATAGGCGAGTCAGCGCCCGGCTCACCGGCGGACGGGCGAGCGCTCAGGTTGCTTTCCGGGTTCGGCCCCATATATTTGAGCCCGGCGATGACCCGGAAGGCCCCGATAGGCCGGACGGCGAAGCTTTGGAGGCATTGACGGCCGACGAGTTTGGGGATGCTGCGGTGCACGCGCTCCTCCCGAATCTCCCGACAGAGGAAATCGGTGGCGAGAAGAGTCTCCGGAGTCGTTTTCCCTTGACGCGTTCCGAGCCGTTGACTTAGGTTAGCCGCGCCCGCCAGGGGGGGTGCCGACCGGGGCCTGGAGGCAAGACACATGCTCTTCGGAAGAAGCCGCAACCTCGTCGGCCTCGACATCGGGGACAGCACCATCAAGGTCGTCGAGCTCAAGGAGCTCGGCAAGGGCCGCGGCTACACGCTGCACAAGGCCGGCTGGGAGCCCCTGTCCTCCGAGGCCATCGTGGACGGGGCCATCATGGACTCCCATCTCGTGGTGGAGACGATCCAGCGGCTCTTCGAGAATCTGAAGATCCGGAACACGCAGGTGGCCACGGCTCTCTCCGGCCACTCGGTCATCGTGAAGCGGATCAGCCTGCCCGTCATGAGCCCGGCCGAGCTCGCCGAGTCCATCCAGTGGGAGGCGGAGCAGTACATCCCGTTCGACATCCAGGACGTCCACCTGGACTACCAGATCCTGGAAGGGTCGAGCCTCGCGGGCGACGGGAACATGGACGTGCTCCTCGCCGCGGCGAAGAAGGACAAGATCGCCGACTACACGAGCGTGATCAGCCAGGCGGGGCTCGTGCCCACCGTGGTGGACATCGCCGCCTTCGCGCTGCAGAACGCCTTCGAGGCCAACTACGAGTTCGAGCCCCACCAGGTCATCGCGCTGGTGGACATCGGGGCGGCGGTGACCAACATCTCCGTGCTGCACGGCGGGACCGCCGTGTACTGGCGGGACATCAACATCGGCGGCAACCACTACACGGACACGATCCAGAAGGAGCTCAACGTGGCCGCCGCGCAGGCCGAGCGCCTGAAGCGCGGCGAGGAAGTGGACGGGATCCCCTACGAGCGGGTCCTGCCGATTCTCGCCGCGGTGAACGACGACGTCGGGAGCGAGATCCAGAAGACCCTGCAGTTCTTCAAGCAGATCTCCGCGAGCGAGGAGCCTCTCGACCGGCTGTACCTGACCGGGGGAGGCGCCCAGGCGATCCACCTGCGCGAGGCCCTCGGCGAGCGGCTGAAGACCCATGTCGAGCTCCTGAACCCGTTCCGGAAGATCCCTCCGGCGGGGCGCGAGCCCTCGCCCGACATCGTCCAGGAGATGGCGCCGACGGCGTCGGTGGCCGTCGGCCTCGCCCTCCGAAAGCTGGGGGACTGAGCCGATGATCCGGATCAACTTGCTCGGGGAAAAGAAAGCCCCCAAGGCCAAGGCCGCCCCGACCGCGCTCCCGCTCGAAGGGACTGCCGCCAGCCAGAACCTCCTGCTGGGCGGAATCGTCCTGGTCGGGCTGCTGGTCTACGCGGGCTGGTGGTGGGCCGCGAGCCACCAGATCCGAACGCTCGAGCACCGGAAGGTCGAAGCGCAGCGGGAGCTGGAGCGGCTCGCCGAGATCCGAAAGAAGGCGGAGGAGTTCAAGAAGCAGAAGGCGCTCCTCGAGAAGAAGATCACGCTGATCAGCGACCTCAAGAAGAAGCAGTCCGTGCCGGTCCACATCCTGGACCAGATCTCGAAGAACCTCCCGGACTTCCTCTGGCTCGACTCGATGAGCGCGGCGGCGAATCAGATCTCCATCACGGGCAAGGCGACGACCTATACCGCCGTGTCGAACTTCTACGACAACCTGAACCGCTCGGGCTACTTCAGCGACGTGGTCCTGGGCAAGACGGCCGAGGTACCGGAAGGCGTCTCCTTCATCCTGAGCTGCCGGTTCCAGACGCCGC
>JBBIHW010000145.1:0-7874 GCA_037446795.1 Acidobacteriota bacterium | reverse complement strand
CGCCGCCCCCGGGGCGCCCGGCCCGCCCGCCCCTCGGCGGTGGCTGGCCGGGCGGCCCGCGCGGGGCCGGTTGCGCGAGACCGGCCGCGAACGCAAGATTGGAGCGACATGGACAAGCCGCACGTTCCCAGCGAGATCGGGGTCCTGCCCCTGCGGAACAGCGTGCTGTTTCCCCACGCGATCATGCCGATCTCCGTGGGGCGGCGGAAGACGCTGAACCTCCTCGACGACGTCGTCAAGGACAACAAGCCGATCGCGGTCGTCTCCCAGCGCAACCCGGCGGACGACGAGCCCGAGCCCGGCGACATGTATCGGGTCGGGACCGCGGCTCGCATCCTCAAGGTCGTCCGCCTGAACGAGAACAACGTCAACCTCATCATCCAGGGTCTGGTGCGCGTGCGGGTGGATCGGTTCACGGCCACCGAGCCGTTCATGAAGGCCGCCGTCACGCCCCTGCAGGACGTGGTCGAACACGGGGTCGAACTCGAGGCGCTCGTTCGCAGCCTCATGAACCAGTTCCAGCGTCTGGTGCAGGTCTCCCAGAACATCTCCAGCGACCTCGGCGAGATGGTCCTGTCGGCCGGTTCGGGCGACCCGTCGCGCCTGAGCGACCTCGCCGCGTCGGTCCTCAACGTCTCCGCGGAGGAGAAGATCGGCCTCCTCGAGCGGAACCACGTGAAGGACCGCATCCAGAAGCTCGTCGAGATCGTGACCCGCGAGGTGGAGCTGCAGGAGATCTCCAGCCGCATCCAGTCGCAAGTGGCCGACGAGGTCGGCAAGACGCAACGCCAGTACTACCTCCGCGAGCAGATGAAGGCGATCCAGAGGGAGCTCGGGGAGGACGACGAGCGGCAGCAGGAGATCGAAGAGTTCCGCAAGCGCGTCGAGGCGGCAGGGATGCCCGAGGAGGCGCGCAAGGTCGCCGAGAAGGAGCTGGACCGGCTGGCGAAGATGCCCCCTCAGGCGGCCGAGTACACGGTGTCCCGCACCTACCTCGACTGGCTGGTTTCGCTGCCGTGGTCCGCGGAGACCGAGGACAAGATCAACGTGCTCGAGGCGCGCGTGATCCTCGACGAGGACCACTACGACCTCGAGAAGGTGAAGGACCGGATCCTCGAGTACCTGGCCGTGCGGTCGCTCAAGCGCGACCTGAAGGGGCCGATTCTGTGCTTCCTCGGGCCGCCGGGCGTGGGCAAGACGTCCCTGGGAAAGTCCATCGCCCGCGCGATGGGGCGGAAATTCGTCCGCATCTCCCTCGGCGGGATCCGTGACGAAGCGGAGATCCGGGGCCACCGGAGGACGTACATCGGGTCCCTGCCGGGACGGATCCTGCAGGGGATCAAGCGCGCCGGGGCCCGCAATCCCGTCTTCATGCTCGACGAGATCGACAAGGTCGGGACCGATTTCCGGGGCGATCCCTCCTCGGCGCTGCTGGAGGTTCTCGATCCCGAGCAGAACAACGCGTTCTCGGACCACTACCTGGAGGTTCCGTTCGACCTGAGCAAGGTGTTCTTCATCACCACCGCGAACCTGCTGGACACGATCCCGCCGGCCCTGCGGGACCGGATGGAGGTTCTGAGGCTTCCCGGCTACACGGAGGAGGAGAAGCTGGAGATCGCCCGCGTCCACCTCGTTCCCCGCCAGCTCCAGGAGCACGGCCTGGCCGCGGAGCAGCTGGAGTTCAGCGACGACGCGATCCGGCGGATCACGGCCGAGTACACGCGCGAGGCCGGCGTGCGGAATCTCGAACGGGAGATCGCGGGCGTGTGCCGGAAGGTCGCGCGAGGGGTTGCGGAGGGACGCACGGAGAAGGTGGTGGTCTCGGCGGAGAGGGTCCCGGAGTTCCTCGGGCCGGTGCGCTTCTTCCGCGAGGTGGCCGAGCGGACCGATCGCAGCGGAGTGGCCGTCGGCCTGGCGTGGACCCAGACCGGGGGAGACATCCTCTTCGTCGAGTCCACGCGGATGCGCGGCAAAGGGAAGGTGACGATCACCGGCCTTCTCGGGGACGTGATGAAGGAGTCGGCTCTCGCCGCCGTCTCGTGGATCCGGGCGAACGCGGCGCGGCTCGGGATCCCGGACCGGGTGTTCGAGGCCAGCGACTTCCACATCCACGTCCCCTCGGGGGCCACCCCGAAGGACGGGCCCTCCGCGGGCGTCACGCTGGCTGTCTCGCTGGTCTCGCTGCTGACCGGCCTGCCGGTCCCCTCGGACCTCGCCATGACCGGCGAGATCACCCTGCGGGGGAAGGTCCTGCCGGTGGGTGGGATCAAGGAGAAGGTGATCGCGGCCAAGTCCGCCGGCATCCGCAGGGTGATCCTGCCCGACAAGAACGAGAAGGATCTCGAGGACGTGGCCGAGCCGATCCGCAGCTCCCTCTCGTTCCACTTCGTCAGCGAGATCGATCAGGTCATGGAGCTCGCCTTCGGAGGCGGCCTGTGGGAGCGGGCCCGCGAGCTGGACGCGGAGGCGACGCGGGCGGCCGACGCGGCGGGCGTGACCGTCGAGGCCGTCCCCGCGGCAGAGCCGGAGGACGAGGCCGCGGTCGAGGCGTGAGCCTCCCCGACCTGCTCGCCCCCGCGCGGCTCGCTCGAGTGTTTCGGATCGGCCGCGAGCGACCTCCCGACGAGTCTTGATTCCGGCGACCGCTCGGAGTATAGGAGAGCGGCCGGGGCGCGGCGGGGGGCGAACTCCAGTTGAGGGACGGGCGGCCCATCGAGCTGCGAGGCCTCTCGCGGCGCGGTCCCGTGCGCGGAGCCGTCGTGGTTCTCCGGGGGGCCACGCGGCGCGAGCTGGGGCGTGCGTGCGCGCTCGCCGCGCTCCTGGCGGACAGCTGCATCCTCGTGGCGGTGGACGGAGGGCTCGCTTCGTGCCGGGCCTCCCGCCGCCGGCCCGATCTGTTCGTCGGCGACGCCGACTCGGCGCGGCGCGTCCCGAAAAAGCTGCCCGCGGTTCTGTTCCGCCGCGACAAGGACTTCAGCGACCTCGCCGGGGCGCTCGCCGAGGTCCGGCGGCGCGGCGCGCGCGTCGTCACGGTCGCGGGCCTGCTCGGCGGCCGGCTCGATCACGAGTGGGCGAACCTGCTCGAGATGGGGTGCCGCAGCCGCCACTTCGCCGCCCTGATCGCTCCCACCGAGCGCGGGGTAGTCGTCGTGACGAGCCACGGGTGCCGCGCAGAGACCGTGCGCGGGCGGCTCTTCTCGCTGTTCGCGCTGTGCGGACAGGCTACGGTCAGCCTTCGCGGAGCGCGGTGGCGATTGCGGAGGGAGCTGCTTCGGCCGGGCTCGCTGGGCCTCAGCAACGTGACCGGCACGTCGCTGGATCTCAAGGTGCACCGCGGATCGGCGGCGCTCGTCTTCCCCTCGGTCCTCCCGCTGCGGCCCCGTCGAGAGCGGTAGCCGCGGCTGCGGGCGCCCGGCCCGGCCCCGGGACCGGCCCGCAGCGGGCTAGCGCACCAGGTACAGCTCGGTCTGGCGCCTCGAGAGAAAGCTCGCTCCCGCAGGCTCGACCGCGACGACCTCCTCGACCGTGGCCACGCCGTGCCCGGCCACCGGAAGCCGCGGCTCGATCGTGTAGCACTGATCCGACTCGACCTCGAGGAACGGGAGCCGCCCGTACCGCTCCCACGGAGGGAAGAGGCCGCCGCCCCCGTCGTGCGCGGCGCGGCCGATCTGGTGGCCGAGGCCGTGGGCGTACTCGGGGTAGCCGCGCGAGACGATCAGACCGCGCGCCACCTGGTCCACCTCGCATCCCCGGACTCCGGGACGGAGGCCGCCCGCGGCGAGGGTGATCGCCTCCACGATGGTCTCGAAGCCGCGCTGGACGGGCTCCGGCGCGCGCTCCTCCTCCGCGCGAAGCACGTACCACGTGCGCTGGAGGTCGGAGCAGTAGCCCTCGCGTCGGATGCCGAAGTCCACGTTGACGATGTGCCCCGGCTCGATCCTCCGATCCGTCGGGCCGGCGTGCGCTCCCGCCGAGTCGGGCCCCGTGAAGACGGCCGGGCAGTGGTCGGCATCCCAGGCCGGCTCGCACCCGCCCACGCGGTCCATCTCCTCGCGGATGGCTGCGGCGACCTCCCGCTCGGTGAGTCCTGCCCGCAGGCGCGATCCGACCCGCTCGAGGATCCCCACGGTGACCTCGCACGCCCGACGGATGCGCTGGCGCTCTTCGGGCGATTTCCGCCCCCTCAGGGCGGACACGATGGGCTGGGACGAGACGAGTCGGGAAAGGTACGGGGTGCCGGCGAGCAGGTCCTGGAGCAGGAGGTACATGCCGTGCGTGAGACCGTCGGCGAGAGGGTCGTCGGTGGAGTAGTCGAGCGCGATGCGGGCAGGGTCGAGCCTCGCGAGGACGTCGCGGAGCGCCTCGGAGATGCCTCCCACGTACGGGACGATCTCCGTGAAGTGCCCCCGGCTCTCGAGGTTCGCGCGGTCGAGGCTCCCGACGATCGCGATGCGGTCGCCTCGCGGGGTCAGCAGGAACGCCGAGGGCCAGGTCACATCGGTCCCCACCACGAGGTCGAGGCAGGGGTCGTGGACCGTGTGGCTCTCCCTCACGAAGATCAGCCACGCATCCGCGCCCACCTCCTGCAGGATCGCGGGGACCTGCGCGAGCTTCTCCTCGACCAGCCGTCCGTCGGAACCCATCGTCGCCCGCAACCCTTCCCGGCGCCGCTCCCGGCGGCCCGAAGAGCGTACCCCTCCGGTCTCGCGATGTCACGATCGAGCTGCGATCGAGGCGCGGTGCTCCACCGAGCGACCGCGGCGCAGGGTTGCCTCGCCGTGGAGAGGACACTAGATTCCGCCCGGGTTTTCGCGCAGGTGGAAGGGGGCCGGGATGAGGCGGCACATTCGCGAGGGTGCCGGTCCGCACGGGATCGCAGGGCGGAGGGCTGCTTCCATGGAGGTCGGCTCCTTCATCGTGGACCGGCGCGGCACCGTTCTCGGATTCGACCCGGGGATGGAGGCGCTGACCGGGTTCCGCGCGGTCGAGATGGTGGGCCGCCAGGACGGACCGCTCTCGGCGGTCTACGCCGGCGAGGCGACCGAGGAGCGCCTTCCGCTGCTCGACGCCGCTCGTCTCCGGTCGGCCCTCGAGCGCGGATGGGCGCGCCTTCGACTGGCTTGCAGGGACGGCCGGGAGGCGGAGGTGGAGGCCGCGGTGAGCGCGGGGGAGGCGGGAGCGCCGATCCTGGTCCAGGTGCTGCGGGTGGCGGGCCTGTCGGCGCGCGAGGCAGCGGCCGGAGCCTCCTCGGGACGGGACGCGCTCACGGGCCTGCTCGGCCGCGAGGCCTTCCTCTCGGAGCTGTCCAAGCGGATCGGCCGCGCGGCGGAAGCGGGTCTGCCCCTCGCCCTGGTTCTCGTGGACCTGGATCACTTCCGGCGGTTCAACGATCGGTGGGGACGGAAGGAGGGGGACGAGGTCCTCAGGAGGCTCGGCGGGATCCTGTGCGCGGAAGTGCGGGCCGCGGACCTCGTGGGGAGGCTCGGCGAGGACGAGATGGGACTGATCCTGCCCGGGGCGGGCCGGGGCGAGGCGCGCGTGGTCGCAGCCCGCGTCCGTTCCCTCGTCGAGAGGATCCGCGCCGCCGACCGCTGCCTCACCGCGAGCCTCGGCTCGGCCTCCTATCCCGCGGACGCCGATCGCGCGGCCGACCTCCTCACGCGGGCCGTGGAGGCGCTCGGGGTGGCGCGCCGGCTCGGGAGGAACCGCGTCTGGTGCTACCAGCGGTACCCGCGCGTTCCCGTGCGGACGCCGGTTTACTTCGATGCCGAGGAGCCGGTCCTGTTCGGCTACACGAAGGACCTCTCGCCGAGCGGCCTGTTCGTCCAGACCGGCACGCCGGTGGGGGTGGGCATGCGATGCGCGTTGTCGTTCCCCCTGCCCGAGCTCGAGGGACGGGTTCACGTCATCGGTCGCGTCGTGAGGACCGTCCCGTCGGCCGCCGACGGGACGGTGGAGGGACTGGGCATCGAGTTCGAGCGGTTCTCCCCGGAGGACCGAGGCGCCCTCGAGAGCTTCCTGCACTGCCGCGAGGGGACCACCTTGCGACCGGAGAACGGCCGCTTCAGCGCGTGAGCGCCGCCGCCCCGTGACGCAACCCGGACGCGTCAGCGGGCCTCGACCGCGCGGCCCGGGTGCCGGGCGGGCGGGCCTTGCGGGCCCTCGGCGTACCGGTCGAACAGCCGGCCCCAGTCCGTCTCGCGGCGCCACCTCTCGAAGACGCGGCGCTCGCGGAAGGGCCACCGGTAGTAGTCGTGGTAGAGCTCGGAGCCCACGATGAACAGGTGGACGAGCGGGGTCCGGAAGAACAGCTTCTGGAACCGCTTGAGCGGGGAGAACCACAGGAGGTCGCCCACGCGGCTCGCCCCGTTGTCCCCCACCACGAACCCCCAGCTCTCGCCGCTCACGTCGTCGCCCACGATCTCGATCTCGCGCGGATCCCCCGTCCCGAGCCCGTCCTCGTGGGCGAGCCGGATGTAGCCGATCCGGAGGGGATCGAAGCCCATCAGCCTGGCCGAGACCGCGTCCACGGCGGTCTGGTCCGCCGAGGCGAGCATGAGGCTCTTCACGACGGGGATCATGGTCCTCGGTCCGGGGCCGTTGCCCGCCGTGGTGGCGTCCATGACGGCGAACACCCCCGCGTGGATCTCCTTCTGGATGGCCAGCAGATCCACGAGGGTCTCGTGGATCCAGGAGTGGGTGTAGTGGCGGTGGTCGTGAAGCAGCCCGCCGAAGGCGTTCTTCATGGCGCCGGTCGTGGTGGTGTAGATGTGACACTTGCAGGTCGGCAGGTGGACGATGTTCTTCCCGAAGAAGAAGTCCGGGAGGCGGATGCCTTCCGGGTAGATCCGATCGAGCACGCGCATCCGCGCCCGGGGCCGGTGGACGATCCAGGTCATGTGCCCGGGCTCGAAGTTGAAGCGGACCGGCACCCGGTACCGCTCCAGGACCGGCCCGAAGCGGTTCAGGTCCTGGCCCTTGAACGCGTCGGTCACGACCGTCCGGTTCTGGACGCAGACCAGGTCCTCGAAGCCGGCCTCCCGAAGCGCGAGGATCGTCCCCTCGAGCTGCCACGGCGTGGTGTTGGCCGCGGGGAAGGGGAAATGCCACGAGATGTTGTCCTTGAGGATCGTCGTCGCGCCGCGCGAGAGGGCCCGGCCGAGGCCCGCCATCTCGCACAGCCGGACGACGTCGGTCAGGATCGTGTCGGGCGAGACCCGGAGGACCGCGACGCGGCTCTTCATGCCGTGCCCTTCGACCCTCGCAACCTAGGCGAACCCCGCGCGGGCGTCAAGGCGCTCCGGGTTGCCGGGCCGCCGCCTCGAGGGCAGCCGCGGCCGCGACGAACGCGCTCCACTGCTCCTGCGCGACCGAGCGGTTCGGAGCGTCCTCGCCCAGGAGGACCCGCTCGTCGAAGTAGCGCTCGCAGGCCGTGAGGCACGCCACGAAGCGATGGGGCCACGGGCTCGTGGCGAACCCCTCGAGACCGCCGCGCCGGAGCCTCTCGGCGAGGGCATCGAGCTCGGCCTCGAGCGGCCGCAGCCGCTGGCGCCGCAGGGCGATCCAGGCGCGCTGCCGCAGGGAGTCCTCGGGAGGCGGGCCCGCGACGAGAGGGTCCTTCGAGCTGCGCAGCGCCTCGCCCTCCCCGACGGCGTGCGCGAGCGCGGCGAGCAGCGTGCGCGCGCCGTCGCCGAGATTTCCTGCGCCCGAGGCGACATCGTCCCGGTGCGAAGCGAGATCGCGCAGGAGGTCGGTCTGCCAGCCGCACCCGTCCCGCGCGTAACCGCCGTCGGGCGACACGGTCCGCGCGCGGAACGCCTCGACCCGCGCGAACAGCTCGGCGAGCGCCGCTCGAGCGCCGTCCGGGGCGGGCT
>JBBIHW010000144.1:0-7898 GCA_037446795.1 Acidobacteriota bacterium | reverse complement strand
TCGCGCCAGCGTGGATCGCCACGTCTCCGGATCGAGCTCGATGGCTGCGGGTCCGCGCCGGGCCCGACCTTCTTGTTCTCCCGGATCCGCCCGCCTCGCGAGCCGCAGCTCCGTCTCGTCGTAGCGGCCCCCTGCGCTGCGGAGCATCCCCGGGTCGCGGTTCTCCCGGAGCCAGGTCTCGATCTCGGAGCGCCGCTGCGCGTGGAATCGAGCGTCCTGGGCGTAGAGGGACCGGATCCGTCGCTCCGCCACCAGCGGTCGCGCCAGGCACTCGGCTGCGAGCAGCGCATCTTGCCCGAGCGCGGCCAGGATCTCCCGGAGAACCTCCGGGGAGCGGGTCTCGCGCGCGATTCGCTCGAGCTCCGCCTGGAGCTCGGCGGAGGTGATCGCCTGCCCCCAATAGCGTTCGAGGGCGTTCGACTTCCGGAGGTAGGCGCGGACCTTCTCTCGCAGCAGCTCTTCCGGCATCACCTCCGACAGCGCCGGCTTGGGACGGCGCGTGTCGGTCCATTCGCGATGCCTCCAGTACACCTCCTCGATGGCGCGCTGGGCCGCGACGCGCCGCTCGAAGGTGAGCGGCGTCTCGGTCGCGCCCGCGGCAGGCGCCGCCTCCGCCCGATCCCTCGCGCGCGCCAGGGCTCGAGGATCGGCGTCCCCCACCGAGGCCGCTGCGGCCACGAGGACGATGGCAGCCCGGAGAGCACGCCGAGGCGCTCCGCGACATGAATCTCGCACCATGGTCTCGAACCCCACCCCGCCCGTGTGCGCCGCCCCTCGAAAAGAGGGGGGATCATACGCACCTCGGCCTCCATCCGCAATAGCTCGCGTGCCGCGTTCGTCCAACTGCTGCGGGCGATTCTCCGCTGATTCGAAGCCTGGAACGGACCCTCTCGCTCGCGCGACCATCGCGCGCGGGACAGGAGCGGGATTCCGGAATCCGACGCCCTCTCAACTTGCCTGGCCCCCCCCGCCCCCTATATTCGACACCGTATGCAAGCGGGAGAGCAGGGACCGCCCGCGAGCGCCTTGCCGGAGATTGACAAGGTCGGCATGGGGCAGCGCATCAAACGGCTGCGCCAGGAGGCCGGCCTGAGGCAGTGGGAGCTGGCGCGCCGACTGGGCACGACGCAGTCCGCCGTGCACAAGTACGAGCACGGCGTGGTCCCCGAGCCCCGCCGCCTCCTCGAGCTGGCGCGCATCGGCGGCACATCGGTGGAGTGGATCCTGACCGGGCGCCACTGGGAGAACGGCTCCGAGCAACGCGAGCGGGTCTCGGCCGACCTGCTGCGCACGGCGGCGCTCCTGCGGCAGCTCGACGCGGAGGACCGGCTCGCGCTCGAGCGCGCCGTGGAGGTCCTCCGGGAGGCGGTCGCGGCTCTGCGCGAGGCTCGCGAACCCGCGCCCGCCGGCGAGCCGCCGGCGCATCACGAGGTCCCTCCCTACGGGGAGGACGCCCTGCGCGTCCTGGACGCCGCGGTCCGTGTCCAGAGGGCCGTCCTGCGGCGCGTCGCGCGCCAGGCGGCGGAGGAGCTCCGGCGGCGCGGGGAGGCGGGTCCCGAGGGCGACCGCGGGCCGGACGGTCGCGGCGCGCTGCCCTCCTGCTGACGCGCGCCGCGGTTCAGCTCGGCCGATCCGCCCCCTCGAGCGCCCCTCCCGCGATCTTGCGGAACCTCTCCGCGCAGAAGCCGATCCCGAGCAGCACGATGAAGGACCCGGCGCGCGGGCCGCGCGGCTTGCCGAGGAGCGCGACGTAGATGGCTTCGAACAGGCGCGCTGGAGGCGTCCCGCGCGCCTCCCGGGCGAGCTCGTACACGAGCCGGTGGACGGCCTCGCCGTCCATGCCTTCCCGCAGCCTCTGCGCGAGAAGCCCGAGGAAGCGCCTCTGGTCCGCCGTCAGGGCGGAGGCCGACCTCGGAACCTCCCGCTCGACCCCGAAGCGGAGGTCGTCGGGCGCGTAGCGCTCGAGCCAGCGCCGGGCGTAGGCGAGCCGGTCGGCCACGGCGTCGCGGCGGAGGCCGCGGTAGCCGCTGCGCTCGAGGAGCTCGACCGTGCGGTCGGGATCGTTCCCTGCCGCCTGCGCCGCGACGACCAGGTGCTTGAACGGAACGCCCGGGGGCTCGAACCCGGCGGCCCTGGACAGCTCGAGCGCCCTGGAGTCGCGCGAGGCGGCGGCCGCGTCCACCTCGTCCAGCAGCTGTGGCAGTCCCGCGCCCGGATCGAACACGATGGCCCGCTGCGGGCGCTCCCGCATCACGAGGTAGCGCAGCGCCTCCGGCGGCGCGATCTCGAGGGCGGCGGCGATGGACAGGACGTTGCCCTTGCTCGAGGACATGTCCCCGCGGCCGCGCAGCGAGATCCACTCGTAGGGGATCGGGTGGGGAGGCTCCGAGCCGAACACCTCGCGGACGATGCGCGCGCCGGTGTCGTAGGAGCCTCCCGCGGTCGCGTGATCTTTGCCGAACGGCTCGACGGTGACGCCGAGGACCTTCCAGCGCGCCGGCCAGTCCACGCGCCAGGTGAGCTTGCCGCCGCCGGCGATCGGCACCGTCCCCGAAGCGCCGCACGCGCACCGGAAGTCCACCGTCTCCTGCGCCGCCGAGAAGCCCGTCACCCGGGCCGCCTGGATCCGGCCGCACGAGGGGCACAGCGGGTTGAACGGGGACCACGCCGGGGGCAGCTCGCGCCCCGTCAACTCGGCGAGGATGGCCGCGATGCGGTCCCGGCCTTCGAGCGCCGCCAGGACCACCCCGTTCATCCGGCCGGAGCGGTAGAGGACGTCGGCGCGCTCCACCTCCACCTCCACGTGCAGCCGCCGCAACGACTCGAGGAAGGGCTCCAGGAAGTGATCGGCGTAGCTCCGGTGCGCACCGCACGGGCAGGGAATGCGCGCGAGCGGGCGGCCCACGAGCGGCCCGTAGGCGCCCGCGTCGAGGAACGGGTAGACGCGGCGCAGAGGGTCGAGGTCGTCGCACACGTAGTTGAAGCGCGCCGCCACGCCGCGCTCGCCGAGGGCACGGTAGACCGCGTCCGCCGTCAACACCTCCCGCATATTGCCGATGTGGACCTCCCCGGACGGGGAGATCCCGGTCGAGATCACCGCCGGCCTGCCCGACGCGAGCACGGCCTCCGCGACCTCGTCCGCCCAGTGCATCGGCTCGGCTGCCATCCGGCCCTCCACGGCGCGCGGCCGGAGAGCGTACCCCCCCGCCCTGCGGCCCTTCAAGCGAGCGACCGGCGCCGTGGATGCGCCTTCGCATCTTGTGAGTGCGGAGAATCCTGTGATAGAAAAGCTCGGCGCCCGGATCGCCGGTGCGCCGCCGCGAGGAGGAGCGCATGGATCGCTTGAGCCTTCGCGAGGCCGCCGACCGCACGGGCAGGTCGCTCACCACCCTGCGCCGCTACATCCGGGCGGGCCGCCTCCACGCGGAGAAGCTGCCGGGCCGCTACGGTCCGGAGTACGCCGTGACGGAGCAGGACCTTCTCCGTGCCGGACTCGAACCTCAGGCCTCCGACGCCCCCGAGCCGGCCGCCCTGTCCGCTTCGGGGTCCGGCTCGCTCGAGCGCGTCCTGCGGGAGAGCGTTCCCCTGGCGCTGTTCCAGGAGCTCCAGATGAAGCACGAGCACCTGCTCGTCCAGTACGGCATGATGCGGACCGGCGGCCTTCGGTCCCTCGAGCTTCAGGCCTGCCTCGAGGCCCGCGAGCGGGAGGTCGAGGAGCTGCGCTCGGAGATCGCGCATCTGCGGGAGCGACACGCGCGCGAGGTCACGCTCCTCAGGAAGCAGCTGCACGAGGCCGCCCTCGAGCTCGAGGGTCGCCGCCTGGAGATCGAGGCCCTCCACGAGAAGGTGCGCGGCCTCGAGCTTCTGACCCGCAACACGATCACCACCGAGGCGATCGAGCGGCAGTTCTCTAGGGTCATGGAACAGATGGAGCTCGTGGACCGCCTCGGGGGCCCGGCCCCCCGGGACCTTCCCCCTCGACCGCGCCCGGCCCCTCCAGCCGAGCCCGACCACTGACCGGGGTCAGACCCGTCGCAGCTCGAGGAGCCTCCACAGACCGAGCAGGTTCACCGGCTCCTCGTGGACCAGCTCGAGGCCGGGAGCCCCCGTGACCACCTCCAGGGGCACGTCCATGCGGAACCCGATCCACGCCGTCAGGTGCGACAGCCAACCGTCGAGGGTCCGCAGCAGCGGGGCGCGGCTCCCGAAGTGGTTCACCACGACCACGGTTCCCCCGGGCCGGCACACCCGCACGATCTCCACCATGACCTTGCGCGGCTCCGGCACGACGGAGACGAGGTACGGGGCCAGAACGTGATCGAAGCTCGCGTCGGGAAAGCGCAGCTCGCGCGCGTCCATGCGGCGAAGCAGGACGTCGTCGCGGCCGAGCTCCCGCGCCCGGGCGCGGGCCTGCTCGAGCATCGGCTCGGAGATGTCAATGCCCATCACGCGGCAATGCCGCGGGTAGAGGGGCAGGCTCAGCCCCGTCCCGACGCCGACCTCCAGGATCTCGTCGCCGGGCCGCACCCGCAGTCGGTCCACCGCCCTGCGCCGGCCTGGCTCGAGCGCCCAATCGAAGAAGGCGTCGTAGACGCGGGCGAGCACCGAGTAGACCCGCTCGACCCTTCGCCCCTCGGCCTCGAGCCGCTCCGCGGTCGGATAGCGCATCGCGTGCCCCCTCCCCGCTCCGGGCGACCGAAGCGGCGCGGATTCTACCACGGGCAAACGCGGGTGCTGTGCGGCGTCCTCACCGCAACCGCGGGGGTTTGCGCCCGAAACGCGCCTTGACGTCCTGCGGGGGCTCGGGTAGCTTTTCGCTCCCGTTCGGGGAGGATCCTCCGTGAGAACCGTCCTGCGCGCCTCGTCCTGCGCGCTGGCGCTCGTCGGCGCGGCCTGCGACACGACCCAGCCTCTCCAGCTGTCGGAGCAGGCGGTCGAGGTCGTGCTCGGCGCGCAGGCGTCCGTGGACATCTACGACGTCTACGATCGCTTGGTGGACACCAACGGGGACAACCTGCCGGACGTGCGGTCGGGGCAGGCCGAGTGCCGGCAGGTCTTCGTCGGTGCCAGCCCCCTCACCGCCTCCCGGACGGTGCCCTGGCGCGTGTCCGTGGACATTCGCGTGGTGCGCGCCGGGAGCACCGAGCCGCAAACGCTGCTGACCTTCGATCCGTTCGATCCGTTCGCGAGCGTCCTCTCCTATGACACGACGATCGAGTCGGCGGCGCCCGCTCCCCCGACGCCGCCCATCTTCTTCTCCAACGGGCGCCGCGTCTCCGTCGCGAGCCGCGACTACCTGGAGAACTGCGCGGGACAGCTCGACCTCCCCGACCCGAACCTCGGGGGCTTTCCGCTTCCCTTCGAGGTCACGCTGTCCAAGGGCGACACGATCATCGTTCAGGCGCGAAAGCAGCCGGACAACCAGCACGGGCAGCTTCCACCGCAGTTTTCCGTTCGCTCCCAGCCCGTCCTCACCGGCTCCATCGTGATCGAGGGGCGCACCGTCACGCTGGCGGGGACTGCGGCCTCGACGATGGACAGCGGGTCCGGGGTTTCGTTCTCGTACACGGTACGCTGACCGGGCGCGCGGCATCGAACGGGGGAGACACGTGAGCCGCAGGAAGGCCCCTTGGACGTCGGCGGTGGCTGCGGTCCTGTGGCTCGCGGCCGCGCCGGTGACGGCCACGATGGAGGAGCCACAGGAGCCCGCGCCGACGCCCGAGGCCGAGTCCGCGGCCGAGGAGAAGCCGCGAACGGAGCGGGAGGCCCGCTGGTACGGGGAGGTCGCGAGCTGGGTGTCGCAGCCCCTGGGCCTCGACTACGTACCGGCCGCCGTGCGGGACCCCGACGACCCGTTCGCCACCGGTATTCTGGGCGTGCCCCACGGCACGGACCTCGACCTGCGGGTGCGTGCCGGATACGTCCTGCCCGGAGAGTTCGGCAGGGTGCTCGTCACGTACTGGTCTCAGCGGGCTCGAGGAGCGCTCGAGGGCTTCGATCCCTCCCGGTTCGTTTTCGGCGAGACGCTCGCCCTCCCCTTCTTCGCCGGCTTCCGCGACGACGGGCTCGCGGACGGCTTCCGCGCGGCGAGCCTCACCAAGACTCGGGACCTCCGCATTGACTACACGCGTCTGGCCTTCACGGGCAAGAGGATCGAGGCCTGGTGGTCGGTCGGGATGAGGCGGGTCTCCCACGACCGAAGCCTCCAGGCGTCCTACTTCGCCCTGTCCCCCGACCTGCCTTCCCTGGTTCCCCCCGTCACTCCACCCACGAGCCCGCGCACCGACCTCCTGCCGCGCCCGGACCGAGTGGACCTGTCCTCGAGCTTCGAGGGGCGGGGGCTCGGGGTGGGGCTCGACCTCTCCGTCCCGTTCGGGCGGCAGGTCCGGCTCGAGGCCGGCGCCTCGATCGCCGCGTTGCGGGGACGCATGTCGAGCGCGTACGAGTCGCAGACCCATTTGTACCGGTGCGACGGGTCCACGTGCGCGAGCCTCGGCCTCGAGATCCTGTCCTATCCCTTCGACGAGCTCGAGGACCCGGACATCCTGGACGAGACCCGGCAGGTCACCATGCCGCTCGGCGTCAGCTCCAGCTCGCTGCCCGCGAGCGCCACGGTCCTCGACGCGTACATCGGGGCGCGCTGGACGGTGTGGAGGACCGTCGAGGTGTTCGGGGGCTTCCGGCAGAGCCGCTACCAGAACGTCGGGGCGGACCTCAGGCCCGAGTCGGTGACCCTGAGCGAGAACGGGGTGTTCAACTTCGAATCGGTCTCCAGGACCGACCGCTCGGCCGGCTACGAGGGGTACTACTTCGGGGTCGCCTACCGGTACTAACCCGTACGAACCCCGCCGAACGTTTTCCGGCGCGGTGCTATAGTCCTCCCGCGAGACCGCGGGAACCACCGATGAGCCTCAGCGAGCAGGACGTCCTGGCCGCGCTCCAGAAGGTTCGCTACCCCGGGTTCACCCGCGACATCGTGTCGTTCGGCATCGTGAAGAGCCTCGAGGTCCGGGCCGGGGCCGTGCGCGTCCGTCTCGACCTCGGCGCGGGGAACCCCGCCGTCGCACCCACCCTCGAGAAGGATGCACGGGCCGCACTGGAAGCGCTGCCCGGCGTTCGCTCGGTGGAGGTGGAGGTCGCCTCGGGTGCGAGGGAGCGGGCGGGGGCTTCGGCGCCCGAGGAGCTGCTCCCGGGAGTGCGGCACACGGTCGCCGTCGCGTCGGGAAAGGGAGGCGTGGGGAAGTCCACCGTGGCCGTCAACCTCGCCGTCGCCCTCGCGCGGCGGGGCGCGCGGGTCGGCCTGCTCGACGCGGACATCTACGGGCCCTCGATTCCCCTGATGATGGGCGTTCAGGAGCAGCCGCAGCTCGACCCCGAGGGGCGGCGCATCGTTCCCTTCGAGCGCTACGGCGTGCGGTTCATGTCGCTGGGGTTCTTGGTGGACCGGGAGACGGCCGTCATCTGGCGCGGACCGATGGTCATGAAGGCGATCGAGCAGCTGTTGCGCGACGTGGACTGGGGCCCCCTCGACGTGCTCGTGCTCGACATGCCGCCGGGTACCGGGGACGCGCAGCTGACCGTCTCGCAGAAGCTGCAGCTGTCGGGCGCGGTCGTCGTCACCACGCCTCAGGACGTGGCCCTGCAGGACGCGGTGAAGGGCGTGAACATGTTCCGCAAGGTCGGCGTTCCCGTGCTGGGCATCGTGGAGAACATGAGCTACTTCCAGTGCCCGCAGTGCGGAGCGAGGACCGAGGTGTTCGGATACGGAGGAGGGCGGCAGGAGGCCGAGCGGCTGCGCGTCCCGTTTCTCGGAGAGATCGCCCTCGACCCGGCCATCCGGCGCAGCGGCGACGCCGGCCGGCCCGTGGCGGCGGCCGAGCCCGGCACGGCACCCGAGC
>JBBIHW010000143.1:0-7915 GCA_037446795.1 Acidobacteriota bacterium | reverse complement strand
AGGGCCTGGAGCGAGTCGAAGAACGGCTGATAGGAAGTGTGCGCGAAGCTCGGCTGCCAGAGCGTGATGTCGTGCATCATCCGATCGAGGGTGTGAAGGACCTGACGACGATCGGCCGTGAACGTCTGCTCGACGCGGGCGGTCATGTCCAGGGCGACGACCATGATCTCGTCGTCCGGCCCCGAGCGGTTCTCCACCATGTCCTTCGCCCAATCGAGCACCTGGGCGCGGTCGGTCCGGGCGAGGTGCATGTAGTCCACGACGAGGACGAGCCGACGCGGGATGCCTCCCGTGGTCGCGGGCTCGCGTCCGGAGCCGACCTGCGCAACCGCCGCGTCTTCGGCAGCGTCCTCGGGACAGTTCACATCCAGCGTGTCCACGGGGACCTCCTCGCCATCCACGGTCGCGACGAAGTCCCCCGGGCGGAGGTCGGGGACCGTCCGTCCTTGCGCATCGAAGACGAGGACGTCCACCAGCACGAGCCGGACGGCGACGCGTTCGGTCGTGGGGAGGGGAATAGGAGGAGGGGGCGGCTCCGCCGCGATCGCGGTTTCCCACGGAAACACGACGAAGGGAAGGCCGAGCAGAGCCGCGCGCACCATCTTGACGATCATGGCGAGATCGTGAGCACGGGAGCGCCATTTGGGCGCGGCCGCTGGAAAGGCCCTGCGTTGCGATGTCCGTGCTCCTGTGCTGGCGCGAGGGGAGCGCCCATGCCCAGTCCCATTTCCGAAAGCTTCTCGGGCCGCAACGTGTCCTGCCAGGAGAGGAGGTGAGATCGCACGCGTGCCATTCATTGGAAGAGGGATTGTACGGCAGGGAGGTGCCATCGCATCCTGACAGCCAGGCAAGAGAATCTCGATCCGCGGCGGAAAACATGAGAAGAGCGGACGGTTACCTTCGCGGACGTTCTGCGCAGGCCGGCGGAGGGTTGGCCCGCGAGCCGGCTCGACGAGCTCCTGCCCGACGCCTGGAAGACCGCGCACCAAGACCGTGCCCTCGCGCCCACGCCCGGAAGCCGCCGGCGCTCCGCCCGGGCCTCCTCTCTCACCCCACGGCCTGTCGCGCGACCCCACCGGCGGACAGGCCGTACGGTTCCTTTCCTTCGACCTCGTGAGCCGTGTCGCAGCGGCCAGCCGCTCGATCGAGCAGAGGGCGGCGAAACCCACTTCAGCCTGTTCCGGCGACCTGTCGCTGCGGGCCGCTGCGACGTCCGCTTGCCCCCGCTCCGGCTGCTGCTAGCATCGGTCCCGTGCGCGAGCTCGGACGCCTGATCCGCTACGCGCGCCCTTATCTCGGCGCCATGGTCGCCGCCTCGATTCTGCTGGCAGCGGCCGGCGCTTTGATGAGCGCCGTGCTGTCCGCAGTGGGGCCGCTCACGAACGATCTGTTCGGGGCCGCGCTACCCGTCGCCGGCGAGACACCCCCGCGGGCGAACTTCGACATTCTGGAGAGGGCGCGCGCGCTGGTGCCGCTGCCCGAGCTGGCGCGCTGGCTCGACCGGCGCTCCCTGGCGCGCGCGCCCGTCTTCCTGCTGGTGGTGTTCCTCCTCCGCGCCGTCTGCCTCTACTTCGGCGAGTACCTCACGAGCCGAGCCGGAGCTCGGATCATCCGGGACTTGAGGGCGGACCTCTACGAGGCGGTCACCTATCAGTCTCTGCGCTTTTTCCAGGAGCACCCGACGGGCGTGATCCTGTCCAGGATCCTCAGCGACGTGGCGCGACTTCAGCGGGTCACGGGTCCCGTGCTCGCCGACCTCGTCCGGGTCGGGACGATGATCCCGTTCCTGCTGCTGGTGGCGCTGGCGGCCAACTGGAGGATCTCGCTGGTCGCCCTCGTCGCGCTTCCCGGGCTCGGCTACCCGCTGCTGCGCCTGAGCCGCCGGCTGCGCGCCGCCGCCAGCCGCTCGCAGGAGTCCATGGCCGAGGCGGCGAGCCTCCTGGCCGAGTCCGTGGGAGGCGCGAAAGTCGTTCAGGGATTCGGGATGGAGCGGTTCGAGATCGGCCGCTTCCGTTCGGCCCTGGAACGGATGCTGCGGGCGGATCTCAAAGGGGCCCGGACGGCAGCGCTCGCCCCGGCCGTGCTCGAGCTTCTCGGGGCGGCCGCCGGTGCCATCCTCTTCTACGTCGCAGCTGTCTGGATCCGCCGCGACGTCCTGAACCCCGGGGACTTCTTGGTCGTGGTCACGAGCCTCGGCTTCCTCTTCATGTCGCTGCGGCGCTTCAACCAGCTCAACGTGGAGCTGCAGCAGGGGCTCGCGGCCGCCTCGCGCGTGTTCCACATGATGGACCGGGAGCGAGACATCCAGGACCGGGAGGGCGCCCGGCCTCTGCCCGCGTTTTCCAGGGAGATCCGCTTCGAGCAGGTGGACTTCGCCTACGACGGCGAGAAGGTGCTCGAGGGGATCGAGCTGACGATCCGGCGGGGGGAGGTGGTGGCGCTCGTGGGGCCGTCCGGGTCGGGCAAGACGACCCTCGCCCACCTCGTCCCGCGCTTCTACGATCCCAGCTCGGGCCGGATCTCGGTGGACGGGCACGACCTGCGCGAGGTCACCCTGGCCTCGCTCCGCAGCCAGATCGGCATCGTCACGCAGGAGACGGTCCTCTTCGACGACACGGTCCGGAACAACATCGCCTACGGTCGGGCCGACGTTCCCCTCGAGCGCGTCATCGAGGCCGCGCGCGCCGCCCACGCGCACGAGTTCGTGGAAAAGCTGCCCCGCGGCTACGACACGCTGGTGGGCGAGCGCGGGGCGCGGCTGTCCATGGGCGAGCGACAGCGGATCACCATCGCCCGGGCCCTGCTCAAGGATCCGCCGGTCCTGATCCTGGACGAGGCGACCTCGGCCCTCGATGCCGAGTCGGAGCGGCTCGTCCAGGAGGCGCTCGACAACCTCATGCGGGGCCGCACCTGCATCGTCATCGCCCACCGGCTCGCCACCGTGAGGCGCGCGGACCGCATCGTCGTCATGGAGTCCGGCCGGATCGTCGAGCAAGGGGCGCACCGCGAGCTGCTCGCCCGCGGGGGCCTCTACGCGCGCCTGCACGCGCTGCAGTTCCAGGAATCGCCCGCCTGAGGGCGGCGTCTTTCCGCGATCCCTACGGCGTCCCCGGGGCCGCGGAAGCGGGCGGCTCCTCTGGAGGCCGGGCGGGCTCCGCGTAGGCGCGCAGGAGCAGGAAGGCCCCGATCGCCACCAGCGCGACCACCATCCAGGGCTCGCGATTCCGCATCATGCGATCGGAGGACCATCCGAGCCCGGACCGGTCGGGATAGGGCTTGAGCGAGGGGAGGAGCGCGGGTACGGCCCGGCGGTAGCGCTCGTACGCCTCCCCGTGGATCGCCCTCAGGCGCGCGGGCTCGACCCGCTCCTTCCGGGGCAGGTAGTACCCGAAGAAGGCTGCGTAACCGCACAGCAGGACGAGCCAGTTGAGCCCATGCGGAAGGAGGCACATCGCGCACAGCCCCGTGAAGATGAGCAGCCGGCCGAGGTAAAGAGGGTTCCGCGTGTACCGGTAAGGGCCCGACGTCGCGAGCTCCTGGGTCTTCAAGAGGTGACCCGCGGCCCAGAAGCGGATGGCCTCTCCAACCGCGGCGATCGCGAAGCCGACGGTCACGGATGCCGGCGTGGGGCGGGCGAAGCCGACGAGGACCGCCACCAGCAAAAAGGTCGCGGCGAGGCGAAGCCGCGCGAGAACCCGGTTGTAGGGCTTCCCTTCCACGCCTTCTCCGGCCTCCGCCCGGCTCCGGGGGAGTCTAACCCGATCCCCCCCGGCTGTTCGCGTCGCGACGGCGGCCGCGCAGCCGGTCCCACCATGCCTTGACCCTGCGCGCCCGAGCGTAGCGTCGGGCGAGGCGAGGGCCGAGGGCTGCGACCGCCTGCTCCTCGTCCTCCCCGACCGCGCGCGCGCGCAGCCGGGCGAGGGCGACGCGGTCCTGCTCGGCCATTCTCCGGAAGAGACGGACGGCGAGGCGACCGGGTCGCGTCCCGAGCACGACCGCGGTGGCGAGGTCCACCACCGAGACCCTGCCGTCCACCCCGACGATCACGTCGCGATGGTGGAGGTCGCCGAGCGCGATCCCGCGTTCGTGCAGCCGGTCCAGGATCGAGTCCAGGCGGTCGAACACCGCCGGGTCCACCCGCTGCCCGCGCGCCTCGGCGAGGCTCGTTCCCGGCACCCACTCGAGGGCGAAGGCGAAGGGGCCGACCCGCCCCAGCCAGCGCGGCAGACCTTCGAGCCCCGCGGCCGCGGCGTAGGCTTTCGACTCGCGGCGGACGAGAAGACGGCCGATCGTGTTCCGCAGCCAGAACGGCCGGGCGCCGTAGTCCTTCAGCGCGACCTCGCGATCGCCCAGGCGGTAGACGAGGATGTCCGCCTTCGTGAGGTTGCGCCCCGCGATGCGCCGGACCGGGTGCACCTCGCGCAGCGCGTCCGGGCGGAGCGAGGTCCCGGTCACCGCTGTGCTAGACTGCGAACGGGACGCGCACGGCTCCATCGTGCCCACCATACCACCCGCATCCGGAAGCCCGCACCGCCCGAAGCCGCACCCGCGGCTGCCCACGCGCTCGCAGCTTCCGGGGGCCACGATCCGCGTGCTCAAGAAGGGCGGGCCGCACAAGGCGGACCTCCTCCTCGTGGACGCCGGCGAGGGCCCGATGGTCGTCAAGGACTTCGGCGGGAAGTCGGCGTGGTGGAGGCTGCTCGGGCGGATCCAGATCGCGCGAGAGCACCGCGCCTACCGGCGGCTCGCCGGGGTGCCGGGGCTGCCCGCCCTGATCGGTCGCGTGGACGCGCACGCCCTCGCCGTCGAGAAGGTCGAGGGGGAGCCGCTCGCCTTCGCGCGCGACCGGCACGAGCGCGCGGCGGTCTACCTGGCCCGGCTGCGCCGGGTGCTGGACGAGCTCCATGCCCGCGGTGTGGTTCACCACGACCTGCGCGGCCGGGAGAACGTGCTGGCGCGCGATGGCGGCGATGTGGCGATCGTGGACCTGGCGGGCGCAGTGTGCTTCCGCCCCGGAAGCCTCGCCTTCCGCCTGCTCTTTCCGCTGCTGTTGCGGACGGACGAGGCCGCCTACCTCAAGTGGAAGGCGATGCTCGCGCCGGGCTCGCTCACCGAGGACGAGGAGCGCTCGCTCGCACGGCACCGCCGCTGGCGGCGGCTCTGGCCCTTCAACCGCAAGGGGGTCCGGATCGCGAAGGGAAGGGCATGAGCGGGCCGGCCGTGGAGCTGTCGGTCGTCGTGCCCGTCTACGACGAGCGGGACAACCTCGAGCCGCTCGTGGCGGAGCTCGAGGAGGTGCTCCCCGGTGTCTGCGGCTCCTACGAGATCATCCTGGTGAACGACGGGAGCGGCGACGGCTCCGCGGAGGCGATCGCCGAGCTCGCACGCGCCGGCCGCCGGGTTCGCGGGATCCACCTGGACCGCAACTGGGGGCAGACCGCGGCCTTCGACGCCGGCTTCAAGGCGGCGCGGGGGGGCATCGTGGTCACCCTGGACGCCGATCTGCAGAACGACCCGAGGGACATTGCCGTTCTCCTGCGCGAGCTCGAGGGCAACGACGCCGCCGTGGGATACCGCCAGGTCCGGCACGACTCGTGGCTGAGGCGGCTGTCCTCCCGGATCGCGAACGCGGTGCGGAACCGGCTCTCCGAGGACGACATCCTCGACACCGGCTGCTCGCTCAAGGCCTTCCGCCGCGAATGTTTGGCCCGCATCAAGCTCTACGCGGGCATGCACCGCTTCCTGCCGACGCTGCTCCGGATGGAGGGGTTCCGCGTCGTGCAGGTCCCCGTCCGCCACCGGCCGCGGCTGCGCGGCCGCAGCAAGTACGGCGTGTGGAACCGGCTCTTCCGGGCCTTCGCCGACCTCCTCGCGGTCCGCTGGATGAAGCGGCGCCGCCTCGGCTACGAGGTGATCCGGTATGATCCGTGAGCTGCTGCTGTCGATTCCGCGCGGCTGGCTCCTGGTCGGGTTCGTCGGGCAGGCGCTGTTCGCCAGCCGCTTCCTCGTCCAGTGGGTCGCCTCCGAGCGCTCGAAGAGGAGCGTCGTCCCGACGGCGTTCTGGTGGTTGTCGCTCGCGGGCGGCCTGCTCCTGCTGTCGTACGCGCTGCACCGCCGCGACCCGGTCTTCGTGATCGGGCAGGCCTTCGGTCTCACCGTGTACGCGCGAAACCTCGCCCTGATCCGGCGCCGGAGGCCGGCGGCGAGCCGCGCGTAACGTTTGGGTTCTCCCTTCGGTCCCCGTCGCGACGGATCGAGAGGCGCTGGAGTTCATCACTCGAACCGACGCGCGGGGCGCGGTCTCGGTCGGGTGGGCGTTCACCTTTTCTTCGGCGAGGCAAGCGGGGAAACACGCCCTGGACCCCCGGCGGGGTTTTCCGTCCCGCGGCCCGATTCCGATCTTTCCGCCACCGAAGCCGGGCCGCCGGGCGCCGCATCGGCGCAGGGTTCCCGGTCGAGCAAGGGGGGATGCGCCAGCGCTCGCGAGGCTCGGCAGCCGATCTCGAGAGCGACGGGGACGAAGGGCGGGGCAGACGCGGCCCGGGCTCTATTCCGTGTCTGCGCGCGGCGCGTAGTACCCCCTCCGGGCGGTGACGATCAGGTCCGGCCGCGTGGTCGTCACGCGGATCTCGTGCCAGGCGCCGTCCCTGGCCAGGTCCGAAGGCTCGTACCCGAGGAAGTACTGGTTGCGGATGTCCTCGGCGATCTCCCGGAACGACCTGCGGATCTTCCGGGCCGGGAGGGAGAGGAACGCCCGGCCCCCGGTCGCCTCCGCGATCTCTCGGAGAATGCTGCCGAGCGTGCGGGTGCCGAAGCGATCCCTCTGCTCGTCCAGGTTCCGGCCCACCCCGACCGTGAACGCCGTCACACCGCTCCTGAGGGCGCGGTCGAGGGCCTCCTCGAAGGTGTGCAGGCTGCCCGGCTCGATCCCGTTCGCCGCCTCGTCCTGGCCATCGCTCAGCAGCACGACCACCTTCCTCCCGTCGAACGGCTCGAGGAGCTCCGACGAGCGCCACAGCGCGTCGTAGAGCGCGGTCCCGGCGTCCACCTGCACGCGGCCGATCGCGTGGGCGAGCTTGCGCCGGTCCGAGGTGGGCTCTTGGAGGACCCGGACCGTGTCGCTGAAGGACACGATCAGGCAGTCATCCCCTTCCTCGAGAGTGTCCAGCAGGCCGAGGGCGGCCTCCCGCGCCGCCTCGATCCGCGCCCCTCGCATGGACAGGGAGTTGTCGAGGACGATGGCGAGCCGCAGGGGCCGCCGCTCTGCGCTGAATCTGGCGATCCGCTGCGGGCGGCCGTTGTCGAACAGGCGGAACGAGTCGCTGTCGAGCCCCTGGACGTACTTCCCCGAGCGGTCGCGGACGACGGCGTATACCTCCACGAGATCCACCCGCTCGACCTCCTGGATGCGAAGCGGCGTGGTCCCGACTGCAGCCCGGAGCACCGAGCCGTCCGACAGGCGCGCCTGCGCCTCGAGCCGGTGGCGACGGTCTCCTTGGCCCGCCTCCCACGTGAACGCCCACGGAGGGCGCTCGAGAACACCGGCAAGCTCGCCGTCCACGACGAGGCGCACCTCCACGGCCTCCACCCCGTCAGGCAGTTCGAGGGCGAGTTCGGCGCGGCTCGGGCCGACCGCCGGGGCGCCGTCCTGCGGGCTCACGAACCGAAGCGCGGCCTGAGCCGGCGCGGCCCTGACCTCCAGGCAGGCGCCGAGCGCCCAGAGGACAATGGTGCAGACCGCCCGAGCGGGCGGCGTCGCGCGCACTGCGTTCCTCATGCCACGCCGGCAAGAGCATAGCCGATACAACAAGACTTGCCAGGCGCTGGAAACGCGAAGGATACGCTTGTCGCGACGCGCGCGCTAACCTGCATTATTCACGAAGCGCTCGACAGTCATGCTGACGGCCCGGGAAGC
>JBBIHW010000142.1:7668-7927 GCA_037446795.1 Acidobacteriota bacterium | reverse complement strand
CGGGGAGCACGGCCTTGACCTCGGCGGTGGCCACCACCGGCAGGAAGCGCGCGAACAGACAGTAGCAGGTGAAGAACAACCCGAAGCTCCCCACGAGAGCCAGGACCTCCCAGATCGTGGGCCGATACATCGCCCAGCTCGAGGGGAGGAAGTCCCGGTGCAGCGAGGAGACGATGATGACGAACCGCTCGAACCACATGCCGATGTTCACGAAGATGGACAGCGCGTAGCGCAGCTCTTCGCTCCCAATCGTGAACGA
>JBBIHW010000142.1:0-7658 GCA_037446795.1 Acidobacteriota bacterium | reverse complement strand
GCACCGGGATGTTCCTACGCATCCTGCGGGACCAGAACAGCTGCGGCGACACCACGTTGCAGGTCACCATGATCCAGTAGGCCCACCCGTACGGGCCGAGCGCGCGGTTGATGAAGGTGAACTGCTCGTACGGGTTCCCGCTGTACCAGGCGATGAAGAACTCCATCGCGTAGGCATAGCCGACGAGCGAGCCCGTCAGGAGCATGATCTTCGCCATCCTGTCGAAGTGCCGCAGCGTGACGATGTGCTCGAGGCGGAAGGCGACGCGCGTGATCACCATGAGCGTCACCACCATGGCGAAGCCCGAGTAGATGGCGCCCGCGACGAAGTAGGGCGGGAAGATCGTCGTGTGCCAGCCGGGCAGCTGCGAGACCGCGAAGTCGAAGGACACGACCGAGTGCACCGAGAGCACGAGCGGGGTGGCGAGCGCCGCGAGCAGGAGGTAGCCGCGCTCGTAGTGGAGCCAGTGCCGTCCGGACGCCCGCCAGCCGAGCGCGAGCAGGCCGTAGATGCGCCTTCGCCACGTCGTGCGCGCCCGGTCCCGGATCGTCGCCAGGTCGGGGATCAGGCCCATGTACCAGAACATCACGGACACGGTCCCGTAGACGCTGACCGCGAACACGTCCCAGAGGAGCGGGCTCCGGAACTGCGGCCACACCGCCATCTGGTTCGGCACGGGCATGACCCAGTAGAGGAACCACGGGCGGCCGACGTGGATCGTCGGAAACACGAGGGCGCACATCACCGCGAAGATCGTCATGGCCTCCGCCGCGCGGTTGATCGAGGTGCGCCACGTCTGCCGGAACAGATAGAGGATCGCCGAGATCAGCGTGCCCGCGTGCCCGATGCCGATCCAGAACACGAAGTTGGTGATGTCGAAGGCCCAGGCGACCGGAACGTTCAGCCCCCAGACGCCGATCCCCTGCCAGAAGAGCCACGCGGTGCTGAAAAGCAGGCAGCCCAGCATGGCGGCCGACACGGCGAACACCGCCCACCAGCCCGCCGTCGGGCGACTCTCCACCGGTCGCGCGACGGCTTCCGTGATCGCGTGGAAGTCGGGCGCGCCGAGGATGAGC
Organism: Acidobacteriota bacterium; assembly: GCA_037446795.1. Classification (GTDB taxonomy): domain Bacteria; phylum Acidobacteriota; class Polarisedimenticolia; order Polarisedimenticolales; family JBBIHW01; genus JBBIHW01. The sequence goes on along the minus strand of JBBIHW010000142.1, from coordinate 6,582 downwards.
GGCGGCTCGGCGGCGGCCGCCTCGGCGTGAACCTCGAGCTCGTGTCGGGCCACCTGCCGGAATGGCTCCCCGCCGCGCACCGGGCGCGGCAGCGCGGGAACATACCGAAACCCTCTCGACCGGGTCAAGGGAAACCGCCCTCGCCGCCCTCGCCGGTCCGGCACGTCGGGCACGCACGCGGCTTGCCGCTCGTCCAAGGGGCGGATAAGCTAGCGACTTTCCGCTCGAACGGAAGAAAGGCCCGCCACTCGCGGGCGAAGGAGGCTCGTTTCGATGACGACAAGGCAGAAGCTCGGGGCGGCGCTCGCTGTCGCAGGTCTGGGCTGGGGACTGCTCGATCTCGCGGCCGGCGGCCGGGCGGCGGCCCAGGCCGGCACCGGCTCGGCGGTCATCAAGGGGACCGTCAAGTACCAGGGCAAGGTGCCGACGTTTCAGCCGATCCAGATGAGCGCGGACCCCGGCTGCGTCGCCAAGCACAAGACCCCCGTGCAGCCCGAGGTTCTCGTGCTGGGGCCCGGCAACTCCCTCGCGAACGTGCTCGTCCGGATCAAGAACGGGCTCCCGGCCAGGAGCTGGCCGGTGCCCTCCGCGGCGGCGACCTTCGACCAGCACGGCTGCACTTACAAGCCGCACGTCCTCGGCGTCATGGCCGGGCAGAAGCTGAAGATCCTGAACTCCGACGGCCTGCTCCACAACGTCCACGCGCTCCCCAAAGTCAACAAGGAGTTCAACCTCGCGATGCCGGCGACCCTGAAGGAGAAGGAGCACGTCTTCGACAAACCCGAGGACCCGTTCAAGATCAAGTGCGACGTCCACCCCTGGATGGGCGCCTACATCGCCGTCCTGCCGCACCCCTTCTTCTCGGTCACCGGAACCGACGGCGGCTTCACGATCTCGGGTCTGCCCGCGGGCACCTACGAAGTCGACGCCTGGCACGAGAAGCTCGGCGCGCAGAAGCAGACCGTGACCGTGAAGGACGGGGAGACGAAGACGCTGTCCTTCACGTTCTCGCCCCCGAGCGGATAGCGAGCTCGAGGCTCGGCGAGGGCGCCCGACCCGACTCGCGAGACCGGGATCGCGGGCGGCGCCGCCCGCCTCGGAGAACCGCCCCGACCGGCTCCGGTCGAACCGTCGCATGCAGGCTCGCGCCGGGATCCTGCACGAAGGGGCGCATCGGCGCCTGGTCGCCGTGGATCGCCGTCATGGAGCGGAGCACGGGGTCGTCCACCTCGCCCCGCTCGGCGATGGTCGCCGCGGAGCCGCCGTCCGAGGCAGCGATCTCGTCCGTCCAGCTCCCGCGGAAGCCCGCGCCTGGGGTCCTCGGGGATGCGGGTGCACATCCGGCGAGGCGGCCCGAACACGTCCGCGGCCCACGGCATCTTGCCCCACGGGAGCCCTCGCCCACCCGCAGGGACCGGCCGTCCCGGCCGGATTGCCGGTCCGTCCGCCGGACGGCGGTGTTCCATCCGGGCGAGCGCTCGAAGTCGGCGCCGCCGCGTCACGGAGCCGCGCTCCAGGAGCGCACGGACCTGGATGGACATCCTCCTCGGGGCCGTGACGCCCATGTGGAACGCGAGACGGCCGGGGCTCAGCGGCACTCGCTCGTCGCGATGGTCGGGGATGCCGGCCGGGCGCGAGGTCGGCGTGGTCCCGCTGGACCGGTCGCGGACGCGGCGGGTGCGGCAGGCGAAGAGGATGCGCGGGCAGGCGCGTAGGATGCGCTCGACGTCGTCCAGCACGGCGGGAGCGGGTCGTCGCCGGTTCGAGTCGTCACGTCGAGTTCTTCCGCCCGGACCCGGCACTCCGACTCACCTTCCCCGTTCGAGCGGCGGGGCCGGATCCGACGCCTCGATCACGAACGACCCGGCGCGCCGGTATGGGGCCGAGGCCTCGCGCCGCATCCAGACCTCGAAGCAGTAGCGGCCCACCGGCAGCGTGCCGAGGTGGACTCGTACGCGCGCCGGTGTGACGACCTGGGCCACGAGGCCGCTGGGCGGCCTCCCCGTCACCTTCGCGACGATCCTGCCCGCGGGTGGGTCGGTCTCGACCGAGTCCACCGTGATCGTCCAGCCGGGAGTGGGCATCTCGGCGCGGAGCACCGCCACGAACTGCGGCGGATAGGACTCGAGCACCGCCACCGACTCCCACTCGAGCGCGGGCTCGGCGAGGCCGAGCCGCGCCGCCGCTGGTGCGGCCGGGTCGCCTTCCGCCGCGCCCGCGAGCGCGCCGGCGAGGCCGGAAACCACGACCGCCGCGATCCGCGCGGATCTCGCCAACAGGGATTCCCCCTCTCCCGCTACGTCCCCTCTCGGAACTTGATCGAGCAGCCGAGCGCCTTGGTCTCGCTCACCTGAACGTCCCGGCCTGCCGCCAGGGCCTCGACCGCATCCCGCAGCCAGCGCTCCTTGACGGCGTCCGGATCCCTCGCGTTGTCGTCGATCGTCCCGTGGTAGACGAGCCTCCCGCGCGCGTCGAACAGGAACGCCTCGGGCGTGCGGGTCGCCCCGAAAGCGCGCGCGACGGCCGAGGTCGCGTCCACGACGTAGGGGTACTTCATGCCCGCCGCCGCGGCGCGAGCCTTCATCCCCTCGAAGCCGTCCTCGGGCACCTTCCGCGGGTCGTTCGGGTTGATTTCGATGACGCCGATCCCGCGACCCAGCGCGTCGTTGCCGATCTCGGCGATTCTCGCCTGCCACGCCTTCACCCAGGGGCACGCATTGCAGGTGAACAGGACGAGCGTTCCCTTCGGGCCCGCCACCTCCCCGATCGACACGTCCCGGCCATCCACCGCGGCCATCTTGACGTCGGCCATCGGAATCCCGTCGCCGAGCGACAGCGCGCGGACGGCCCCGAGGCCGGCGACGAACAGCGCCGCGGCGAGCGCGGTCGGAACGAGGGTTCGATCTCGCTTCATGAGGGCTCCTCCGTGGAGGCGCCCGATCCCTCGAGCGCCTCGAGAACTCTCTCCTTGAGTTCCGCGTAGGTGGACTTCCCGACGCGGGAATGCCTCAGCTTGCCCGCCGCATCGTACACGAAGGTCGCCGGCAGCGCTCCCGACCAGCCCGGATCGAGGCCGTCTATGAACGCGCGATCGTCGCCGCTCTTCAGGTAGGTGGGAAAGTCCACGCCCGCGCGAGCGAGGAAGGCGCGCGCCTCCTCCCGGTCCTCCGGGAAGTCGGCGGAAACCAGCAGGAGCCTCAGGCCGCGCCCGCGCAGCTCGCGGTAGACCCTGAGCACGTCCGGCATCTCCTCCCGGCACGGAGCGCACCACGTGGCCCAGACGTTCACGACAACCGCCCGCGCGCCGGGCCGCCGCACCTCCCGCAGGACGTCTTCCGCCGACGAGGACACCAGAGCGGGCGCTTCGGAGGCCGCCCGGTCCGCACGGGCCCCGACGAGGGCGATGACGAGCAGGCCGGCGGCGACCGCTCGCGCGCCGACCGCTCGTAGGGCGCCGAAACGCCGCGCCGACCGGGGCACCGTCGCTCGGAGGAACGCCACGCGCTCGACCTCGATCCCGTGGAATCCTAGTTCGCGGATCGCTTTCTCGCGAGGCTCGGCGCGCAACGGCGACGGGGACGGAGGAAGAGGACCCGGGGAGACGGCCCCGCGGGCCGCGCCCTCCCCGGGTCCTCGAGGGAGGGGGCGAGGGACCCGGTCAGCGAGCGGCGGCCGAGACCGCGGCTCCCGCGAAGGCCGTCATCGTCGCTCCGACCGGCGGCCTGGCCACCGCTCGCCGAGCGAACACACCGGAGAGGTCGAAGCCCACGCTGCCCTTGCCTGTCGGAACGACGTAACCGACGAGGCGCAGGTCTCCCGTTCGCTCCCTGCGGAAAAAGATCACCGGACGTTCCAGCGGGCCGCCTTCGGTCCGGTACGCGCGGCCCGCCAGCAGCCCCACCGGGGCTCCGTCCATCGCCATCTCGTGGAGGCTGCTCGCGGGAGAGAGCACGCGCATGGCGCACAGCCGCAGCAGCCCCGGCGGATGCACCGAGCCGTCGGGAAGGACGACGGAGGAGGGAACCCAAGCGATCACGCACCTCGCCCCGGTCGAGGCTCCGGTGTTCCCGCTGGCCGCGAGCGCGAGAGCCGAGGCCATGACCAAGGCGCGACCGAGCCCCTGCTCGCTCATGATCGACCCCCTTTCTCGGGCCGCGGGCTCGCCCGCCGCGGCGCGTCGGGGACCTCGCAAACTCCGGGCCCGACCCCCGGGGAGCGCCGTGAAGTCCGCGAATCCGGCGGGTTCTGGCGGAATCCGCTTTCGATCCCGCCTCGGCACACGCAAGCGCCGAGTTTCAATCCTGAGACATAAGAGTTGAGATCTCTGTGCACAACCAGCTCTTTCCGTTGCAGTTATCGCGTCAACGAGGCATTCGTGCACCCGCGTCTTTTCTGAAACGGGAACGGATGCTGCCGCCCTTATAATCGGCCGCCGATGGAGCCGCCGCGCTCGTCCGCCGCGCGGTATCGTCCGAGACGGGTCCTCGGCGAGGGGGGCGCTGCCAGGGTCTGGCTCGTTGAGGATCGGCATCGTCCGGGGCGACCTCTCGCGCTCAAGGAGCTCGCCGCGGCCACCACCGGCGAGGCTCCCACCCACGAGGAGCGGCTGCGGCGCGAGTACGCGATCCTGGCCTGCCTGAGACACCCGAGCATCGTCGAGGTTCACGAGTTCCACGCCGGATCCCCGGGAGAGCCCCCTCGATTCACCCTCGAGTTCATCCGCGGGCGCGACATCGTCTCGGCCGTCGCGATCGAGGGGGCAGGGGCGCTGCTCGATCTCGCGGCGGAGGCGCTGCGCGCCCTAGCTTTCCTGCACGACCTCGGCCTCATCCACCGCGACATCAAGCCCGCGAACGTGCTGGTGCGGGACCGACCCAAGCTCGGCCGGCGACTCGTGTTCGTGGACTTCGGCCTGGCCCTGCTGGCCGCCGCCGATGCGGATCGTGCGGTCGGGCCTGCGGGCACGCTCCCCTACCTCGCGCCCGAGCTTCTCGACGGGGGCGCCGCGACGGTCCGTTCGGACCTGTACGGGCTCGGCGCCGTCTTCCACGAGGCCGCGACCGGCGAGCCCCTGTTCCGGCCTGGAGGCGACCTCGGCGAGCTCGTCCGGCGGGTGCGAGAGGGGCGGCGCTCCCGGCCGCCGCTCGTGCGGGGGACGCCCCCGGGCTTCCGGGACTGGCTCGAGCAGATGCTCGCTCCCGATCCGCGCGGCCGGCCCGCCTCCGCCGCCGACGCCCTGGCCCGCCTCGACGACGCCTGCGCGACGAGCCACTCGCTCGATCATCCCGTGGAGCGCGCGGCCCGCCTCGCCTCGGGACCGCCCGCCGAGCGGGAGACCGACGTGGCGCGCCTGTGGAGCGCGGTGGATCCCGCCTCGGGGCCGAGGCTCGTCTGGCTCGTCGGGGCGGAGGGCTCGGGAAAGTCGCGACTGCTCCGGTGGATGGAGTCGCAGGCGATCCTCGAGGGCTGGCACGCGCGACTCGTCGCCGCAAGCGAGGCGGCGCGGATCCAACCGAGCGAGCTCGAGGACGCCCTCCGGCACGCCGCAGGGCGCCGCACGCTACTGCTGCTCGACGACGCCGAGCGCGCCGGGGAGTCCGTCGCGAGGTTCCTCACCCGCCTCGCGCGCGCGAGCCGGTGCCCCCCGCTCCAGCTGATCGCAGCCGTGCAGCCCGGGGCGATCCGCCACCCGGCGATCCGGGACCTCTATCGCCAGACGGGTCTCGTCCCCTCGCTCCGGCGCGTGGAGCTCGGCCCGCTCGACCGGAACGGGATCCGGGCGATGGCGAAGCGCGCGTTGCGGGGAAGCGTGTCGGACGCCCGCCTCGACTGGCTGCTCGAGGCCTCGGAGGGGTCGCCGGCGCTGGCCGAGGCGCTGCTGATCGACGGCTCCTGGGAGCGCGGCCGGCCGGCGCGAGACGCCATGGCGCGGCGGGTGCGACCTGCGGGCCGCCCCGCGATGCTCTCGAGCGAGGCCAGGGCCTGGCTCGAGGCCCTGTCGCTGCTCGAGTCCGACCCGGGGGAAACGCTGCTCGCCGAGCTGGCGGGAATCGAGGCCGGCATGGCGATCGAGGCGGCCGGGGAAGCGGCGGCGGCGGGACTCGTCCGCCGGGAGGCCGGCCGCTGGCGGCTCGACTCCCGCGCTCTCGCCGAGCGCATCCGCTCGGAGATCCCTCGCGCACGCCGCGTCGCCTGGAGCCGGCGGGCCGCAGAGCTGCTTCTGTCCCGTCCGGAAGAAACCGAGGACCGCTCCTACGTGGTCGCGAGGCTCTGGATCGAGGCCGGCGAGGTCGAGCGGGGAAAGGAGGAGCTGCTGGGGGCGGCGGCGCAGAGTCTCGCCGCGGGCGACCCGGCCGAGGCCGCCCACCGTTACGGTCTGGCCCTCGGCCTCATGGCGGGCCGCGACCCCCGCCGCTACGACGTGCGGATCCGCCAGGCGGAGTCCCTCGCTCGCGCCGGACAGTTCCCGGCCGCGTGCCGCGCCTACGGTGCCGCCGTCCGCCTCTCGCGGCGGGAGGACGAGAGGCTGCCCACCCTGCTCGGCCAGGCGCACGCCCTCGTCCAGGCAGGCCGTTTCGCGCG
>JBBIHW010000141.1:0-7965 GCA_037446795.1 Acidobacteriota bacterium | reverse complement strand
TCGAGCGGGCTGCGCCCGTCCTCGACGACCCTTCGCGGGCTGTGGGAATCCTGTTCACAAGGCCCGGCTCCGGGGCTGCCTCCGAGGGGACCGACGTTCCCTCGCCGTACCGACCGACACGGGATAAGTCGTGTTCTTTCAGTCGGTTATGCCACACCTCTCCAGGTCTGGCGCGAGCGCGTCCCGGCCGCGATCGGATTTCCACAGGCTGTCGGAGCCGCTCCCCAGGACCCGCAACCGTCGAGCCCCCGGCCCGATTGCCGGCGGCGCCGTGTGGCGGTAGCCTCTTGACATGAGAGTGTGGCGGTCGAGGCTTTCCGCGACGTGCGTGGCCCTCGCCTCCATCCTGCCCACGGCCGGGCAGGCGACGGCCGCGGAGCCGAAGGCGCGCGTCTACACGAACGCCGATCTCGAGAGCTTCGGCCCCCCGCCTCCCCGCTCCGCGGCGGCGGCCTTCGACGAGGCGCGCGCCTGGCGGTTCGTGAGCGAGTTCCTCGAGAAGCAGGCCCTGGCGCTCGAGGCCGAGCGCAGGCTCCAGATCGAGCGGGAGGCGATCGGGGCGTTGCGGACCGAATCCGGCTGCTGGCGGCCGCGCCACGTCGCGCCCTTCGCGGGTGTGTTCGGGACGACGCTGGTCGCGCTCCCCTTCCGCTTTCCGCGTCTCGAGGGCGCCCCCCCGCCGCGCCCGGTCCCCGCCGCGACGAGCACGAACCCCCACGGGCGCCCCTTCGACCCGCGCGCGTTCATGAACTCGCAGCCGACCCTGGGCGCGAGCCCGAGCCCCCGTTCGCGCTGACGGCTCGCTCTGTACGGATCCGGTAGGCCGCCCGGGCTCGAGCGGCCCGCGCCCGCCGCGTCAGCCCAGGAACTCCCGCAGGTCCCTGCACTGATCCGCCTGCTGGATCTTCTTGAGCGCCGTCGCCTCGATCTGGCGGACCCGCTCGCGGGACAGACCCATCACGCGGCCGATCTCCTCGAGCGTGTACGGCATGTCGCGCCCGATCCCGAAGCGGAGGCGGATGATCTCCTCCTCGCGCGGGCTGAGCACGCGCAGGGTCCGCTCGATCTTTTCCCGCAGCTCCCGGTCCACCGTCTTCTCGAGAGGCGAGGGCGCGTTCGGGTCCGCCACGAACCGGAGAAGGCTCGGGCTGTCGTCGTCGGCCGAGACGTCCTCGAGCGCCTGCGGCTCCTGGACCACCCCCAGGATCTCCTCGACCTTCGCCACGGGCATGCGCAGCTTCTTCGCGATCTCCTGGGGCGTCGGCTTTCGGCCGAGCGTTTCGGCGAGCTCGCGGGCCACGCGGGCGATCTTCTTGATCTTCTCGTTGACGTGCACCGGAATCCGGATGATCCGCGCCTTGTCGGCAATCGCCCGCTCGATGGCCTGCTTGATCCACCAGTAGGCGTACGTGGAGAACTTGTTGCCGCGCTCCCACTCGAACTTCTCCACGGCCTTCATGAGCCCGATGTTGCCTTCCTGGATCAGGTCCATGAAGGAGATCCCGTGGTTGAGGTACTTCTTGGCGATGTGGACGACGAGGCGGAGGTTCGCCAGGATCAACGCGTCACGGGCATGGTCCACGTGCCGCTTGTGCTCCCTGGCCTCGCGCAGGATCGTCTGCACCTTGGGCTCGCGGTGCTCCCGGCCGTACGCGAGCAGCCTCTGGTAGAACTTCTCCAGCTGATCGAGGGGCCACTCGCGACCGCGCTTCGGTCCGGACAGGTCCGAATCGAGCGTGTGCTCGCGGATCGCGGCCGGCAGCCGCAGCGCGAGCCTGGCGAGCCCTTCCCGGCCCCGCTGCAGCTCCTGCGCCAGAGCGACCTCCTGCTTCTCGTCGATGAGAGGGGTCGCCCCCATTTCGCGCAGGTAGATCGGCAGGATGGCGGCCGTCGGGCGGTCGCTGTCGGAATCCCTGTCGTCCTTCTTGCGGCGGGCCGCGCGGGTGGCCGCCTCGATCTCGGCGACCGCCTCCGCCATGGCGTCTTCGGAGGCCACATCGGCCGCGAAGGGGTCCTCCAGGGTTTCCCCGATTCGAATCCTGCGCGTCACGCTCACCGGTTGCTGCTCTCTTCCTGCCGGGAGCCACGCCCCGACAAACTTTCCAACTTCGGCCCCTGAAAAAATCGGGCCAATCCTCGCCGGGATCCCGACGTTTGGCAAGGATCCGGAAAGACCGGAAAGAACGGCAGTTCCCGCCGGCCCAGCCGGGTCCGGGTCCCCTCCGGCCTGCCGCCGCCAAAAGCAACGAACGGACAGATTGGCGCATTTATTTCCAACGGAGCCCAACTACGCCGTTCTGGCGTGCGTCTCGCCACCTCGAGACCCGCTTCTAACCTCAAAAGGGAATCGTATCCAACGCGCTGACCGCCCGTGGGTTGTTGCGGGGAATCGAGTCGCCCGGGGATGGCCCGGCCTCCGGCCGCTATGCTAGGGTGAGCGACCGCGCCGGGGCTCTCGCCTCGGGGGGACCCGCTGCTCGGCTGCGCGGGCCCGAACGACTGCCCCGCGTGGCGGGCCGGCGCCGCCTGGGGCTTCTGGAGGCCATCTCGGGGGCGGGGCGGGAGGAGGGGACCGATGCGGCCCGTCCGGGTGGCGCTCGCGCAGGTCAGCCCGCGGCTCGGCGATCTCGGCAAGAACGTCGAGCTCGTCCTCGCCACCTCCCGGTCCGCCGAGCGCGCCGGGGCACAGGTCGTCGTCTTCCCGGAGCTCGCCCTCAGCGGGTACGTCCTGCGCGACATCGTGCCGGAGGTTGCCATCGCGACCGTCGGACAGGGCTTCGCGCCGTTGCTCGCCGCCTCGCGCAGGATCGACATCGTGGTCGGCTTTGTCGAGGAGGCGCCCGGGCACCGGTTCCACAACGCTGCCGCCTACCTCTCGGAGGGCCGCGTCGTCCACGTCCACCGGAAGATCTACCTTCCGAACTACGGGCTGTTCCAGGAGGGGCGCGACTTCGCGCCGGGCGAGCGGCTCCGGGCCTTCGACACCCCCTACGGACGCGCGGGCATCCTCATCTGCGAGGACTGCTGGCACCCCACGACCGCGTGGCTGCTCGCCCATCAGGGCGCGGAGATGCTGTTCGTGCTGTCCAACGGTCCCACGCGAGGCGCGCGCCCGGGCCGCGGGATCACGAGCGTGCAGGTCTGGCACGAGCTCCTCAAGGTCACCGCCCAGTTCGAGACGGCGTTCATCGTCTACGTCAATCGCGTGGGCTACGAAGACGGGCTCAACTTCGGCGGCGGCTCGGAGGTGCTCGATCCCTTCGGCCGGACCGTCTGCGCGCTTCCTCCGCTCGACGAGGCCATGACGGTGGCCGAGCTCGACCCGGAGGTCCTCCGACGCGCCAGGACGGCCTATCCGCTGCTGCGGGACGACGACCTGGAGCTCGTCCGCCGCGAGCTCGAGCGGATCCGGCAAACCCGTTACGAGCTTCCCGAGCCGGAGGAGTCGGCCGAGGCCTCCGCGGCGCAGCCCTCCGGCGCCTCCGGGGCCCGCCGGACGCCGAGAAGCGCCCGGAGCCGCAGAGGGGCCGCCCTGTGACGGGAACGCGGGCGCGCGCCCCGAGGCTCGCCCCGCCGGAACCCGACCTCGCCATAGACGCCGAGTGGACCTGCCGGATCCTCGAAGGGTTCGTCCGGAGCGAGACGCGCCGGTCGGGGCACTCGCGGGTGGTCGTCGGGCTGTCGGGTGGCCTCGACTCGACGGTCGCCGCGTACCTGGCCACGCGCGCCCTCGGTCCGTGCTCGGTGATCGGTCTGCTCCTCCCGTACCGGACCAGCTCGCCCGACTCGCTGCTCGACGCCGAGCGGGTCGTCGGAGCGCTGGGCATCCTCGCCGAGAAGGTGGACATCACACCGATCGTGGACGGCTTCGTGCGGGCGGCGGGCCGCGTCGGTCGCGTGCGGCTCGGCAACGTCATGGCCCGCGCGCGAATGATCGTGCTCTACGATCGCTCGGTCGAGTACGGCGCCCTCGTCCTCGGCACGAGCAACAAGACCGAGCTTCTGCTGGGTTACGGGACCCTCCACGGCGACATGGCGTCGGCCCTGAATCCTCTCGGAGACCTGTACAAGGCCCAGGTGCGCGCGCTCGGGGCCTGGCTCGGGATCCCGCGGCCCATCCTCGCCAAGACGCCCACGGCGGACCTCTGGCCCCACCAGTCGGACGAGGCGGAGCTCGGCGTGTCCTACGAGCAGGTGGACCGGCTCCTGGCGCTTCTCGTGGATGCGCGCGTGAGCCCGAAGGCCGCAGCCTCGGCCGGCTTCCCGCGGCGCCTCGTGGAGCGGGTGCTCGAACGAGTGAGGCGGACCCAGTTCAAGAGGCGCCCGCCGGTGGTGGCCAAGGTCTCGGTGCGGACCGTCGCGTGGGATTTCCGTTACCCGCGCGACTGGGCCACGTAGCCTCAGCGCCCCGCGGCGGGCCCCCGCGCCCCCGGCCTGTACAGGCTTCCCGCCTTTTCTTTTCATCATCGGCAACCCCGCTGGATCCACACGAACTGGTCGAAGGATTCCTCGAGCCGCCCCTTGCCCGCGTACTCCCGCGCGAAGTCGAGCGCGGCGTGGAACGCCTGGTCGTACACGATGACGTCGCCCGAAAATGGGGTCCCCTCGTCGCGCTTCAGGCGGTTGCACGACTCCTCGATGCGGTCCAGAGCGGAGCGCGCCGAAACCAGATCCGAACGGAGGAACGCGAGCGTCGCGTCGAGAACCGCCCGCTCGAGCCCCGCCGGGTCCACGTGGGCGTGGAGGGTGGAGGGAGCGACCGGCTCCGGATCCCCACCGCTTCCGCCCGTGCCCGTCATGGCGGCGAGCAGGATGCACCCGACCGCGCCAGCGAGCCTCGACACGCCCGCCTCCCTTCCCGCACCCCCGCGAGTCACCGGGCGTTTATGCTAGTCCGCTCCCGCCGACCGCACAAAGCGGGCGGGTGGAGAACGGCGGATGCGCGTTCGGCAGGCGGCCGCTTGCGGTCTCTTCGCGGCGCTGCTCGCACCGGACGGCGCCGGCCTCCCCCTCGACGAGGGCGTGGTCTACCGCATTGACCCCTCCACCGCCCGCGTCCGCTTCGAGCTGCCCGCGACGTTGCACACCGTCCACGGCCGGTCCGAAGAGGTCTCCGGAACCGTTCTCCTGCGGAGCCGAGAAGACGGCTACGAGCTCGAGGGCTCGGTCCGCATCCCCGCGGTCTCCCTCGACACCGGCAACGCGCGGCGGGATCGAAAGATGCGGAAGGAAAGCCTGCTCGCGGCCGTGCACCCCGACATCCTGTTCGAGCCCCGCCGTCTCCGGATCGCGAGCTCGCAGCCCTCCGGTCCCGGCCGCGCGAGCTTCCTTCTCGAGGGCGACCTCGCCGTACGCGGCGTGAGCCGGCCGGTCGCCCTTCGCGTCGAGGTCTCCAACGACCGCGGACGGCTTCTCGTGGACGGCGAGACGGAACTGGCCTGGGCCGACTTCGGGGTCCCCGACCCGTCCTTTCTCCTCGTTCGCATCGCCAGGCGGCTGACCGTCCGAATCCACGTCGAGCTGGTCCGGTAGCCCGGATCGCGCGTGCTATCGTCGGGCTCGTGTCCGGGGTTCTCTACGTCGTCGCCACTCCCATCGGCAACCTCGACGACGTCTCCCCGCGCGCCCTCGAGGTCCTGCGGTCGGTCGCGCGGATCGCGTGCGAGGACACGCGGAGGACCGCGAGGCTCCTCGCCCGGTACGGCGTGCGGACGCCGATGGTGTCCTGCCACAGCTTCAACGAGAGCAAGCGCATCGAGCCCCTGGTCGAGCTGCTGCGCGAGGGCCGGGACGTCGCCCTGGTGTCCGATGCGGGAACTCCCTGCGTCTCCGACCCCGGGACGAGGCTCGTGCGCGCCGCTCTCGACGCCGGCGTTCGCGTCGTCCCGGTGCCGGGGCCATCGGCCGCGGTGGCGCTCCTGTCGGCGAGCGGATTGCCCGCCGACCGGTTCGTCTTCGAGGGCTACCTGCCGCCTCGCGCCGCCGGGCGCCGGCGAAGGTTGGAGGAGTTGCGCGCCGAAACGCGCACGATGGTCCTCTTCGAGGCCCCGCACCGCATCCGCCGCGCGCTCGAAGACATGGCGGGAATCCTCGGCGAGCGGCAGGTCGTCGTGGGCCGGGAGCTGACGAAGCTTCACGAAGCGATCCTCCGCGGCACGCCCCGGCAGGTCCTCGCCGCGCTCGCGGCCGGAGGGGAGCGGGGGGAGTTCACCCTGGTCGTCGCAGGCGCCAGCGAACCGGCCCGCGAAGGGGCCGGCCCCGCCGGGCGCGGGCAGATCCGCCGCGCCTGGCGTCAGGCGCTCCTCGAAACGGGAGGGGATCCCCGGTCCGCCCTCCGGCGCGCGGCGCTGTTCCGGTTGCTGTCCGAACTGGGCGAGACCGACGCCCGCTGAGACGCGAGCGGCGGCCCTCCGAACCGCGCGGCCGCTATACTGGCGCCAGGTCGCAGGGAGGACCGCCTTGAACGCTAAGGGAAGGGAGAAGAAGGGCGCGGCCTCTCTCGCCACGAACCGCGCCGCGCGCCACGAGTACCACCTGCTCGACCGGTTCGAGGCGGGGCTCGTGCTCACGGGCGCCGAGGTGAAGTCCTGCCGCGCAGGACGCGTCAATCTCAAGGACGCCTACGTGCGGGTGAAGGGAGGGGAGGCGTTCCTCTTCAACGCCCACGTGAGCCCGTACGCGGCCGCTGCCCGGGAAGAGGCCGAGCCGACCCGACCGCGCAAGCTCCTCCTCCACGCACGCGAGATCCTGCGCCTCGCCCGCGACAGCCGCGCGGAGGGAATGACGGTCGTTCCCACCCGCATGTACCTCAAGAACGGACGCATCAAGATCGAGATCGCCCTCGCGAAGGGAAAGAGGGCGTTCGACAAGCGCGAGGCGGCTCGCCGGGAGGAGGTCGAGAAGGAAATGAGGCGGGCCCGCGGAGCGAAGCGGGGCGTCTGACCCGCGCGGGCGGCCGGAGCCGGCGCGGGACTACGGCGGCCCGAGCGGCCGGGCCGGCGCCTTGAGCACGAGCTGCTTCAGCTCCGCGTTCTTCCCATCCGCCTCGGCCTGGAACAGGACGGCGGCGCTCTCCTCGCCCAGGCTCGGCAGCTCGAAGCTCGCCTCGAGACGGCCGTCGGTGTCCGTCCGACCGCTGAACAGCACCCGGGGCCTGGCCTGCGTCGTCAGCAGCCTCACGAGGACGGCCGCCCCGGCCACGGGCCGCTCGGAGCCGTCGGCGACGACACGCAGGCGCAGCACCGGCCGGGCCCCCTCGCACAGCGGAGGATGCCCCTCGAGCTCCAGGCGGATCTTCTCGAGTCCGATCTCCTTGGTCAGGTAGTCGAGGACGACCTCGTCGAGGCTGCGATTCGTGATGACGTTGTAGCCGAAAGGCTTCGGCCCCTCGGGGTCGAATCGGCCGCCGAGGACCTCGCGGATCAGCGCCTGGTGCTGGAGCTCGAGGCGTCGCTGGACCTCGGCCTCGTCGAAGCTCGCCGCACGGGCGATGTCTTCGTAGGTGGACCGCCGCGAGCCGACGATCTCGCCGCCGCAGTAGACGAGGCTCTCGAGCACCGGATGGTCGCGCCCCTTGTCCTCGGTCTGGACATGATAGACGCGACCTTCGTACTCGACGTCGGTGTTGAGCCCGGTGACCATCCGCGGCAAACGTAAGAGAGCGCCTCCTTCCGTGTCAAGTTCTCCCTCCGGCGCTCGGAGGAGGACACCACCGACTCGGCGAGAACGGGCGGGAGGACGGAGCCGCCTCCTCGATAGAACCCCGGCCCCCCGCCCGGCGGCATTCCAAGCCGTCGGCGCCGAGGGTCCCGTTCCCGGCGACGACGGTCGGGAGCAACGCCCCCGCCGCGACCGCTCTCCTGGCAAGCGCGGCGCCAACCCGAACGCGCGCGCGAAACCGGCGCGCGCGGCGCGTTTCCGTTCCGCGAGGGCCCGCTCGGCTCGCGGCCCGACCGCCGAGCGGCA
>JBBIHW010000140.1:0-8002 GCA_037446795.1 Acidobacteriota bacterium | reverse complement strand
TCGACCGGATCTTCGAGCGAGGCTACCGCGCTTCCGGAGCCGCGGCCGAGGGAAGGGAGGGGGCGGGACTCGGCCTCTTCATCGTGAAGCAGCTCCTGCGCCTCCACGGGTGCACGATCCAGGCGTCGAGCCGCGTGGGCGAGGGCAGCGTCTTCAGCTTCACCCTTCGACTGGCCCGCGAGGAGGGGGAGGAGCGCGAGGCGGAACCGACGGGCGACCCCCTGCGAGCAGCCGACCGGGGGCCGGCCGGGAAGGGGAGCGGGCACGGGAGCGAGCCGCCCCCTCCGGAGCGGCCCGTCGAGGAAGGACGCGGGCAGGCGTCCGCCCGCCCGCGGCTCCGGATCATCCGGAGGTAGGCGGGATCCTGGCTTTCCGGGCTTCGTAGAGCAGGACCGCCGCCGCCGCCCCGACCGACAGGCTCTCCACACCGGAGCGCATGGGGATCGTCACGGTCGCGTCCAGGGCGCTCGCGATTTCGCGAGGCAACCCGGAGCCTTCCGAGCCGAGCCAGAGCGCGAGCGGCCCGGACCAGTCGAATCCGTCGTAGTCGGTCCCTGCGGCCGGGTCCGCGGCCACCTGCCGATAGCCGCGCGCCCGAAGCTGCTCGAGAAGCGGCTCCGCGTCGGAGCGCGACACCGGAAGCCTGAAGATCGAGCCCGCCGTCGCGCGGACGGCACGCGGGTGGTGCAGGTCGGCCGCACCTCCCGCAGCGATCAGCCCCGACGCCCCGCACGCGTCCGCGGTGCGAACGAGCGCTCCGAGGTTGCCGGGGTCCTGGACTCCGAACGCCACGACCATCCAGGGCACGCCGCCCACCCGGTCCAGGAGCTCGCCGGGATCGAGCCGCCTGCGCCGCACGAGGAGCAGCACGGGCTCGGGGCTGCGCGCGTCCTGGAGAGAGTCGAGGAGGCGGTCCCCCGCCTCGTAGACCGCCCCTGCAGCCGCGTCGAGCCTCCGGAGGAGCTCCGCGCCGTCCCGCAGCGAGGCGAGCCGCGGCGAGACGATCGCGCACTCGATGTCGGCTCCCGACGACAGAGCGGCCTCGGCGAGATGGATCCCTTCGGCGAGAAGCACCCCCTGGCGGTCTCGCTCGCCGCCGTCCCGCCGCAGGATCCGGGTCCGGCGAACGAGCGGGTGGGACCTTCCGAGGGACTCGACCACGGGCGGACTCGACCTCGGGCTGCGCGCCGCGGGACGGAGACTATAATGCGGGTGTCGCCGGAGCCGGACAGACGGTCGCCGCGGCGCGAGCTGCGGAGGAAAGTCCGAACTCCAGAGGGCAGCGTGCTGGGTAACGCCCAGGCTCGGTGACGGGACGGAAAGTGCAACAGAGAGCAGACCGCCCGCCGCGACCTCGCCGCGAGCCACCTCGCGGCGCGCTTCACGGCGCGGCGGGCAAGGGTGAAACGGTGCGGTAAGAGCGCACCAGCATCGGGGGCGACCCCGGTGGCTCGGCAAACCCCACGCGGAGCAAGACCAAATAGGGGAGCGCTCGAGGCTGGCCCGGCCGAAGCTCCCGGGTAGGTCGCTGGAGGGCGGGGGCAACCCCGTCCCGAGAGGAATGACCGTCGCCTCCGCTCCGGAGGAACAGGATTCGGCTTATGGACGACTCCGGCGACGCGCGCTCCCGCCGGGGCCCCGGGTGGCCGGGGCGGGCGGGGGCGCATGCGGTCGCCCGCCGCGCGCCCCGCGGAGATCATCGGGATTGAGACCGAAACGGTCGCGCGCGCGAGTCGGCCCCCTGCGTCCGGGCGATCGAGTCGGCGTCGCCGCGCCGGGCTTCGCCGTGCGGGCCGAGACCGTCGCCGCGGGTCTGGTGGCTCTGGGCCGGATGGGCTACGAGGTCGTCCTGGGCCGCTCGCTCGCGCGGCAGACCGGCTACTTCGCGGGCTCGGACGACGAGCGGGCGGAGGACCTCAACCGTTTCCTGCGCGACGGCTCGATCCGCGGGGTGTGGTTCGCACGCGGCGGCTACGGCACCGCGCGGCTGCTCGACCTGGTGGACTGGAAGGCTCTGGCGCGGGATCCGAAGCTGCTCGTCGGCTACAGCGACCTCACCGCGCTGTTCGCAGCCGCCACGAGGCGGTCCGGCCAGCTCTGCCTCTACGCCCCGGTCGTCACCGAGCTCGGGGACGGCGACGGCTACCACACCCGGTCGCTGCGCGCCGCCCTGCGAGGCGAACCGTTCGAGATCCCCGTGTCGCGGCGGCAGCTGCTCGCGCCGGGTCGCGCGGAAGGGCCTCTCGCGGGCGGCAACCTCACGGTCCTCGTCCATCTCCTCGGCACGCGCTACGAGCCGGACCTGCGGGGGGCGGTCCTGTTCCTCGAGGACACGCCGGAGGAGACCTATCGCCTCGATCGCCTGCTGAGCCACCTGAGGATGTCGGGCGCTCTCTCGCGCGTCGCCGCGGTGCTGCTCGGCTCGTTCGAACCCAAGCCGACCGAGCGTGCCTTCCCCCCCGACCGGTCCATCGAGGAGCTCCTGGCGGAGACCTTCCTGCCCCTCGGCGTGCCCGTGGTCGGGGGCCTTCGCGCGGGCCACGTGGCCGGCAAGTGGACGCTGCCGATCGGCGGCCTCGCCCGCCTCGACACGGACCGGGGCCGCCTGCTGCTCGAGCCCCACCCCGAGTCCTCCCGATGAGGTCCGTGCTTCGTTGAGCGCGACGGGCCGCCGCATCCGGGTGGATCTCGCCTACGACGGCACCGACTTCGCCGGCTGGCAGTCGCAGCCGGGCCTGCGGACCGTGCAGGGCGTCCTCGAGGAGGCGCTGTCGCGCCTCGCGGGGGGCGCCCGCGTGCGGGCGCGGGGGGCGGGCCGGACGGACGCGGGAGCCCATGCGAGAGGACAGGTCGCCGACGCGCGCGTGGAGACCGCCCTCGACGACGCCCGCGTGCTGCGCGCCCTGAGCGCGCTGCTCCCCCGGGACGTCCGCCCGCTGTCCGTTCGCACGGTCGGCGACCGGTTCGACGCGCGGCGGGACGCGATCTCGAAGACGTACGTGTACTGGATCGACCGGACGCCGCACGGCGATCCTTTCCTGCGGAGGTTCGCCTTTCACGAGCCGAGGCCGCTCGACGCCGGGGCGGTGCGGGAGGCGCTGGCGATGCTGCCGGGCCGGAGGGACTGGTCGGCCTTCGCCGGCGCGGCATGCGAGGTCGAGGACCGAATCCGGAATCTCACGGAAGCGAGCCTCGAGGAGTCGGCTCCTTCGCTCTGGGCGCTCGCGTTCACCGCGGACGGCTTCCTCAACCACATGGTCCGCAACCTCGTCGGAACGCTCCTCGAGATCGCGCGGGGGCGGATGCCCGGCTCGAGGATCGCCTCGATCCTCGAATCGGGCGACCGGCGCCTCGCGGGGCCCGCGGTCCCCGCCCGCGGCCTCGTCCTCGAGCGCGTGTCCTATCCGCCCGCCCTCGGCCGCGACGGGGAGGCCGCGCAGCCGTCCGCCGACACGATCGGCTGGTGTACGATGGCGCGTCTTTCCCTGCGGGGGACGCGGAGAGGATCGTGAGCGTCGTTCTCGTGACGGGAGGGGCGGGCTACATCGGCAGCCACATCGTGCGGCGGCTGCGCGAGGCCCGCCGCGAGGTCCTCGTCGTGGACGACCTGTCCGAGGGGCATCGCGCCGCGGTCTCCGACGCTCCGCTCGTGGTGGGCGACTTCGGGGACCCGGAGCTCCTCGACGAGCTGTTCGGCAGCCACGACGTCGGCGTGGTCGTCCACATGGCAGCCTCCTCGCTGGTGGGGGAGTCGGTGTCGCATCCCGGCCGCTACTACGAGAACAACGTCGTCCGCAGCCTCCGCCTGCTCGAGGCGGTCCGCCGCTACGAGGCGGGGGGCATCGTGTTCTCGAGCACCGCGGCCGTCTACGGCGACCCGGTGGACGTGCCGATCCAGGAGTCCCATCCCACGGTCCCCACCAACCCCTACGGCGAGACGAAGCTCGCCTTCGAGCGGGCGCTCGGCTGGTACCACCTGGCCTACGGGATGCGCTACGTGAGTCTGCGCTACTTCAACGCGGCCGGGGCGCATCCGGACGGCGACATCGGGGAGGACCACAGCCCCGAAACGCACCTGATCCCCCGGCTGCTGCGCTCCGTGCTCGACGGGGGACCGCCGACGCCGATCTACGGCGACGACTACCCCACGAGCGACGGCACGTGCGTGCGCGACTACGTGCACGTGATGGACCTCGCCGACGCCCACGTCCTCGCTCTCGAGGCCCTCGAGCGCGGGTCGGCCGAGGCCGAGAGCTTCAACCTGGGCAACGGCGAGGGGTTCTCGGTTCTCGAGGTCGTCGAGGCCGTCTCGCGCGTCACGGGGCAGCTGCCGCCGACCGAGCGCGCGCCTCGCCGGCCCGGGGATCCGGCGATCCTCGTGGCCTCCTCGGAGCGGGCGGTCCGCCGGCTCGGGTGGCGGCCGAGGCTGCCGCGTCTGGAGGACATCGTCCGCACGGCGTGGACGTGGCACCGCGACCACCCCGGAGGATACGGCGAGGCGTGACGCGGATCCTCACGGCGGCCGTCCTCGTACCGGCGGCCTGGCTCGTCATCCAGCGCGGTCCCGCATGGGTGTTCATCGGGGTCGCGATCGCCTGGATCGCGGGCGCCAGCTGGGAGTGCTACGACCTGCTCGAGGCCAAGGGGGCGCGCCCCTTCAAGCTGCTCGGCGTCGCGGCGTCGGTGGCCGTGGCCTGGTCGTTCGCCGGACACGCGCCGAGCTACGGGCTCGAGGCCGCGCTCCTGGCGGCGACCGCCGCCTCGGTGGTGGCCGCCATGCGCGGCCGCGTCGGGGCCGGAGAGATGCTCGAGGCGGTGGCGCACACACTGTTCCCGGTCCTGTTCGTGGGGCTGTCGCTCGGCTATGCCATCGGGCTCCGCGCGATCCCGGGCGAGAACGGGAAGGACCTCCTCACGCTGCTGTTCGTGTGCGTGATCCTGTCGGACACGGCGGCCTACTACGTCGGCGCCGCGGTCGGGCGCCGGCGCCTGGCGCCGACCCTGTCCCCCGCGAAGAGCTGGGAGGGGGCGCTCGGCGGGATCGGCGCGAGCGTCGCGGGAGCGCTGCTGGCCCACGCGTGGTTCTATCAGCGGCTCCCGCTCGGGCATGCCCTCGCGGTCGGCGCGCTGCTCGGGGGGGCGGGCATCGCCGGCGACCTGGCCGAGAGCATGATCAAGCGGGCGGCGGAGGCGAAGGACTCCTCCTCGCTCCTGCCCGGGCACGGAGGGCTCCTCGACCGCGCCGACAGCCTCCTGTTCGCCGGGCCCGCCCTGTACTACTACTACAAGCTCGTCCTCGAGCCGCGGCCGTTGTAGATTCTCTACGCCCCCGGGGAGCGATCCGATGACCGGTCTTGTCGAGACGGTGGCCTCCTTCGTCCTGGTGCTCGGCCTCGTCGTGTTCGTCCACGAGTTCGGCCACTTCATCGTGGCCAAGGCCTTCGGCATCGGCGTGACGGTGTTCTCCTTCGGGATCGGTCCCCGGCTGTTCGGCTGGGTCCTCGGGGGGACCGACGTCCGGGTATCGGCCGTACCGCTCGGCGGCTACGTGCGCCTGGCGGGCGACGAGGAGGACGCGGAGCGCACGGGAGCGCCGCACGAGTTCCTGTCGCGCCCTCGCGGGCAGCGGTTTCTCGTTTTTCTCGCAGGAGGTGCGTTCAACGTCGCCCTCGCCCTGCTGGCCGCCTGGCTGATGTTCTGGGTGTACGGCAAAGAGGAGGTCGCCCTGCCCGACCGGTACCCGGTGGTGGCCGAGGTCGTCCCCGGTTCGGCGGCCGAGAGGGCGGGCATCCGGCGGGGCGACCGCGTGCTCGAGATCGCGGGGCGGGACGCCCGGGACATCCGCGTGCAGGTCGAGGAGACGACGCTGTCTCCCGGCACGATCAAGCAGGTGAAGGTCGAGCGCGAAGGACGGCGGATCGTCGTGGAGCTCGAAACCGGTCGCGACCCCCGGTATCACCTCGGCGACCCGGGCTGGCTGCTGCTGCAGGACGTGCCCGAGCCCCCCGTGATCGAGACCGTCTTTCCCGGGACCCCGGCGGAGGCCGCCGGCCTCCGGCCGGGCGACGCCGTCGTCGGGCTCGACGGGAAGGGTCCGATCTCGGAGATCGAGCTGCGCGCGCTGCTGACGGCGAGCCCGGGTCGCGAGGTCGTCCTCGGCATCGAGCGCGGCGGGCAGCGGACCGACGTGCGCGTGCAGCCGCGCGAGGAGGGGGGGCAGGGCAGGATCGGCGTCAAGTTCCGGACGCCGGGGCTCGTGCATCGGAAGCTCGGCCTGCTCGAGGCCGGGCTCGAGTCGGTCCGGATGAACGTCCAGGTCACCCGCGACGTGTTCCTGACGCTGCGGAAGCTCGTACGGGGGGAGATCTCCATGCGGGCGTTCTCGGGCCCGATCGAGATCGCGCGCGTGTCGCGGCAGGCGGTCAAGGGGTTCGAGTCGTTCCTCGCCTTCGTGGCGCTGATCAGCCTGCAGCTCGGGATCCTCAACCTCCTGCCGATCCCCGTGCTCGACGGCGGCCACATCCTGATCCTGGGCGCGGAGGCCGCGTTCCGGCGGGACCTGTCGCTGAAGGTGAAGGAGCGGGTCATCCAGGCCGGATTCGTCTTCCTGCTGGCGTTCTTCGCCGTGATCCTCTACCTCGACGTGATCAAGACCTGGTTTTCCTGAGGCCATGGACGTCTTCGAGGCGCTCGTCGAGGAGACCCGGGCGGGTCGGCGAGCGGTGCTCGCGACCCTGGTGCGCTCCACCGGGTCCACGCCGAGGCGCACGGGTGCCCGCATGCTCGTCCGCGCGGACGGCACGTCCTCGGGCACGATCGGCGGCGGGGCGTTCGAGGCGCTCGTGGTCCAGGACGCCCTCGACCTCCTCGGCGAGCGGGACCCGGCGCCGGCCGTCAAGCGCTACACGTTCAGCGAGCGCGGCGAGGACGCGATCGGGATGGCATGCGGAGGAACCGCGGAGGTCCTCCTGGAGGTCGTGGGGCCGCCCGCGCGTCTCGTCGTCCTCGGCGCCGGACACGTGGGGCTCGCGCTGGCGCGGCTCGCGGCGCCGGTCGGCTTCGAGCCCGAGATCGTGGACGACCGGGAAGAGGCGTGCGCCGCGGCGCGGCGCGCGGGTGTGGGCAGGGTGTTCCACTGCGACCGGCAGTGGCAGGAGGGTGTTCCCGCGCTCGACCCGAGCTGTTACGTGGTCGTCGTGACGCGCTGCCACGCCACCGACCGGCTGGCGCTGCGGCACGCGATCGGGCGCGCGCTGCCCTACGTGGGCCTCATCGGGAGCCGCCGGAAGCGAGCGGTCGTGTTCAGGCAGCTCGCGGAGGACGGCGCCACGCCCGCGGACCTCGAGCCGATCCGTTGCCCGATCGGACTTCCGATCGGAGCCGAGACACCCGAGGAGATCGCCGTCAGCATCCTGGCCGAGATGATCCAGACGCGTCACGCCCTCAGGGCCTCGCGCCTCGTCAGCCACGCCCCGAGGGGGATCAGCAGCAGGCCGACGACGTAAAGGGACAGCAGGCAGCCGGCGAGCAGAATCGCCACGCCGGCACGGAGCCTTCCGAGGGCCGCGAGCGGATCCGCTCGCCCGGACGGTCTCGGGGCGTGGCGCGCGGCTCGCGGCTTGTTCCGCTTCGCGTGGCGCATGGACGGATGGGGAATATACCAGGTTTTGCCGTAACGGCAATACCTGGACGACGAAGAAAGGGAAGTTTTGCCGTACGGAGGAGCGGAGTATGATGTATAAGCATCGGACCGCTGTGCCCGAGGAGGTCGCCCGCCGGTGCGCTGGAGGGAGAGCCCGTGGTGCCTGCCGCTCGCCTCGGGGCTCCTGCTGCCGCTCGGCTGGCCCCCGGCCTCGGTTCCGCTGGTCCCGTTCGTCGGCCTCGTGCCGCTGCTGCTGTGGCTGGCGTGGGAGCACCCGGTGGCGTTCTTCGTCGCGCTGGCGCTGGCGATGGCCGTCGCGGCGGTGCTGATCGTGGTCACGTTCAAGTTCGTCGGCGCGTT
>JBBIHW010000139.1:0-8028 GCA_037446795.1 Acidobacteriota bacterium | reverse complement strand
CTCAAGCTCGTGCTCACGTCCCCGTACCTGCTGGCGATCTGCCTGTTCCTGTTCTTCCACAGCGTCAGCGCCACCTTCCTCTACTTCGAGCAGGCGAGGATCGTGAGGGACAGCTTCCAGGACGCCGCGGCGCGGACGGCCTTCTTCGCCCGCATAGACCTCTACGTGAACGTGCTCACGGCCTTCGCCCAGTGCTTCGTCACCGGACGGGCCATCCTGGCCCTGGGAGTGGGCGTCACGCTTTCCGCTCTCCCCCTCGTCGTCCAGGGAGGGTTCTTCTGGCTCGGCGTCGCGCCCGTCGCCTCGGTCGTCATGGCCTTCCAGGTGGTCCGGCGGGCGGTCGAGTACGGGATCGTGAAGCCGGCGCGGGAGGTGCTGTTCACCGTCGTCAGCCGGCAGGAGAAGTACACCTCGAAGAGCTTCGTGGATACGTTCGTCTACCGGGGCGGGGACGCCGTGGGGGCTGGAGTGGACGTGCTCCTCTCGCGCCTCGGCGTCGGCCAGGCCGCCCTCGCCGCAGCGCTCGTGCCGCTGACGTCCGCCTGGGTCGTGAACGCGCTCTGGCTCGGCCGGAGGCTCGACCGCAGGGCCGCGGCGGCGGCCGCCCCGACCTAGCCACGCATTGGCCCCCGGCTGAGCCCGGGTCAGGGATCGTCATTCCGGCGGAAGCAGGAATCCAGTCCGATGCACTGGACCCTGGCTTTCGCCAGGGTGACGGGCTTTCGCCAGGGTGACGGGCTTTCGCCAGGGTCAGGGATCGGCTGGCCCCGACCTGGCCCCCGCCCGGCCGCCTACGGTCCTTGTTTCCGCTGCGGGGTCTCGCCGGTCTGGGGCCGGGCGCCGTCGAGCTGCTCGATCGTGGCGGTCGGGGCGGGGCGCGAGCCTCGCAGGCGCCTGGCCGTGGCCTCCGCGGCCCGCATGACGCGAAGGAAGTTCTCGCCGGCGAGCTTCCGCAGCTCCGCGTCCTTCCAGCCGCGGCGGATCAGCTCGGCGAAGAGGTGAGGGTACCGCGACACGTCCTCGAGGCCCTCGGGCCACAGGCGGTTCCCGTCGTAGTCGCCGCCGATGCCGACGTGATCCACCCCGGCCACGCTGCGGACGTGCTCGACGTGGTCGGCCACCTGCCCGATCGTGGCCCTGGGGATCGCGAGCCGGTCGAGGATCTCCCGCTGGATCCTCTCGCGCTCGGCATGATCGCCGACGCCGCGCACGCGCTTCCTGTATTCCTCGAAGGCGGGGCCCACGACCCGCGCCACCTCCGGCGAGACGAACCCGGCGACGAAGGTGACCATCACGATCCCGCCGTTGCGCGGGAGGAGTCGGAGGATGTCGTCGGGCACGTTGCGCGGCACGTCGCACAGCGCGCGCGCGGACGAGTGCGAGAAGATGACCGGCGCCTGGGAGACCCGGATGGCGTCCTCCATGGTCTCGGGCGAGGCGTGCGACGGGTCCACGAGCATGCCGAGCCGGTTCATCTCGCGGACCACCTCCTCGCCGAAGCGGGTGAGGCCGCCGTGGCGCGGCTCGTCGCCCGCCGCGTCCGCCCAGTCGAGTGTCGCGTTGTGCGTCAGGGTCATGTAGCGCACGCCGAGGTCGTAATAGGCGCGCAGGGCGCCGAGGGAGTTCTCGATGACGTGCCCGCCCTCGATCCCGAGCAGGGAGGCGATGCGGCCGCGGCGGCGCTCCCGCAGGATGTCGTCGGCCGTGAGGGCGAGGCCGAGAGCCTCGGGGTACCGCGCGATCATGCGGCGAGCGAGGTCGATCTGCTCGAGCTGGAGGCGCGCATATCCCGCCGCCCCCTCGTCGGCGGGAACGTAGACCGACCAGAACTGCGCTCCCACGCCGCCCTCGCGAAGGCGCGGCAGGTCGGTGTCTCCCGGGAGGCGCCCCCGGAGGTCGTTGGCCTCGAGGTCCCCGGGGGCGGTCCTGGACGTGCGGATCGCCCACGGAAGGTCGTTGTGACCGTCCACGAGGATCGCGCGCCGGAGGAGCCTGCGCGCCCGCTCGAGCGCCGGGTCCTCCCCGCCCGCTGCCGCGAGCGTCGAGCCGAGGACGAAGAAGGAGACCGGGGCCGCGTAGAGCAGGGCGCGCATCCGCCACCTCCCTCGGAGCCGGCCGCAGGGCACGGATTCTAGGACGGGACCGGAGCGGAGGGCGCGGGCATCGAGGCCCCCGCGGCCTGGCGTAAGCTCTCCTCTCGCGCAGGGGAAAGGAGAGGTGTCCATGAAGACGACGGCCACGGCCCCGATCCTCGCCTCGCTGCTCGCATCGTCCCTCGCGGCGGCGGTCCCGCCGACGGGTGCTCCCGCGAAGCTCGTGATGACCGGGGCGCGGGTCCTCGACCCCGAGGGGCGGCGATGGATCGAGGGAAGCGCGATCGTGGTGGAGGGGGATCGCATCGCGAGCATCGCCCCGGCGGCCTCGGTCGCCGGACTCGGGGGCGCCGCGCGGCTCGACCTCGCGGGCCTCCACGCGATCCCGGGCCTGATCGACCTCCACACGCACCTGCTGCTCCGCCCCTACGACGAGGCGCCGTGGGACGACCAGGTGCTCCGGGAGAGCCTCGAGCTGCGAACGATCCGGGCCGTGACCGCGGCGCGGGCGACGCTCGAGGCGGGCTTCACCACGATCCGCGACCTCGGAACCGAGGGGGCGGGCTACGCCGACGTCGCGCTGAGGGAGGCGATCGCGACCGGGACGATCCCCGGTCCGAGGCTCCTCGCCGCCGCGCGGGCGATCGTCGCGACCGGCTGTTACGGCCCCGCGGGGCTCGACCCGAGGTGGCAGGCGCCGGTGGGGGCGCAGGAGGCGACCGGCCCTGACGAGACCCGCCGCGCCGTCCGGGAGCAGGTCCATCACGGCGCGGATTGGATCAAGGTCTACGCCGACTACCGCCGCCGCAGGGACGCGGTCCCGACGCCGACGTTCTCCGCGGGGGAACTGTCCGCCCTCGTGGAGGAGGCGAGAAGCGCGGGGGTGCGGGTGTCGGCGCACGCCGTCACGCCCGAGGGCATCCGGCGCGCGGTGGAGGCTGGCGCGGCGACGATCGAGCACGGCACCCACGCCACGGACGAGGTCCTTTCCCTCATGCGGGAGCGCGGCGTGGCCCTCTGCCCGACGCTCGCCGCCACGGAGGCCTACGCGCGCCAGCGCGGCTGGAAGCCGGGTACACCCGAGCCGGACGACGTGCGCGCCGCGCGCGAGATGCTCGGCCGCGCCTTGCGGGCCGGCGTGACCATCGCCTGCGGCAGCGACGCAGGTGTGTTCCGCCACGGCGACAATGCCCGGGAGATCGAACTGCTGGCGGCGTACGGGATGGGCCCCGAGGCGGCGCTGCGTGCGGCGACCGCGACCGCGGCCCGGGTGATCGGCCGCGAGCGCGACCTCGGCAGGATCGCTCCGGGCTACGTCGCGGACATCGTCGTCCTTCGGGGCGATCCCCTTCGCGATCCCTCGGCGCTGCGCGATCCCGTGGTGGTGATCCAGGCCGGACGCGTCGTCCTGGATCGGCGCGGGCGGTAGGGGAGGCCGACCGACTGGCGACGGTCCGGACCGCCCCCACGGACGCCGGCTTCCCGCCCCGAGAGCTTCTCCAAGCACGCCGTCGCCCACGCACACTGTCGTGTGGAGCCACACGACGCCGGTCGCGCACCATTCTCGCGAGGAGGAGCGCCAGGGCCTCGCGCGCGCCCCGCCACAGGGCCGTGCGGGTCGGGGCCGGCAGGGACGGTGGGATGCGGCCCGACGTCGGTGCCGAACAGGAGCTTGTCCGACCGCCGTGGAGAAGCTCGTCATCCGCCTGCTCCCGGGCGGCCGTGCGGCCGTCTCGGTCACGGCCCGGATTACGCCGGACGACGAGCGGAACCGCAGGCTCGCGGCTCGCCTCGCCTCGCTCAGGGCCGCTCTCGCCGAGGGACGTGGGGCGTGGGCTCCGTGATTCGAGGCCCTCGAGCCGACCGCAGAGAGAATCGTCCGGGAGAAGAGCGAGGGGAGAATGGACCGTCCGGTGCGGCAGGCCGTCGCCCGCGACGTGTCTCGGCTCGCCGAGTTCTTCTCTGACACGCCGATTCGGGCCTTCTACAGGAGAGGAAAGGGATGGACGGAGCTCGCCTGCCTCGCCCGCGCGCGGGGAGCGGGCCAGCTCGCGGGAGCGGCTCCGCCGGAAATAAGGACTGCCGGTGCGAGGCCGTGGCCGAGTACGTGAGGTCTGTGGACCGGCTCCACCGCTACCTCGATGACCATCCCGAGAGGGCGCGGCTGCTGGTCGGAGGGCTCTTCGATGGCTCGCTCGTGGAGGAAGATCGGGAGGGGCCCGGCGAGCCGAGCGAAGAGGAGGTGGACGGGGTCGAGTCCGTCGAGGAGGCTCCCCGGCCTTCTCGGGACGTTCCGGGTTCGCACGGAAGAGGACCTGTCGTGCCTGGCGAGCTCGCCGAGGACCCCCGGCCCGTGAATCTCGGCTTGCCGCCCGAGCGACGCGCTCCGCTCTGATAGAATGCCGACTCGTGGATGCGATCATCGAGTTCCTCGGCAGTGAAGTGGACAGAACGCTGCTGCGGGAGAACCTCGAGCTCACTCCGGAGCAGCGCGTGCTGGAGCTGATGGCACTTCTCGGAGCCGCCGAGGAGTTCCGCCGCGCCGGGGAGACCCTCGCGGGGACCCGGTGACGGACTTCGCGAGACTCCTGCAGGCGCTCGCCGGCCGCCATGTGGACTTCATCATCGTCGGGGGGTTCGCAGGCACCATTCACGGCTCGGCGACCCCGACGAGGGACCTCGACATCGTGTACTCGCGCGACTCCCGGAACATCGAGCGGCTCGTCGAGGCCCTCGCGCCCTTCTCCCCATACCTCAGGGGCGCCCCTCCCGGTCTTCCGTTCCGCTGGGATGTCGGCACGATCCTGAACGGACTGAACCTCACGCTCAGGACCGACCTCGGGGCGGTGGACCTGCTCGGCGAGATTGCCGGCGGAGGCGACTACCGGGCCCTCCTTCCCCACTGCGACCGCGTGACCCTTTTCGGCTGCGATTGCTTCTGCCTCAAGCTCGAGAAGCTGATCGAGGTCAAGAAGGCCGCCGGCCGAATCCGCGACCTGCTGGCGGCGGCCGAGCTTGGAGCGCTCCTCGAGGAGCGCCGCAAGTCATCCTGATCCGTCCCGAGGAGCGCGCCCCGGGGGCGGTGGGCGGAAGATCCGGCTGATCCGCCCTGCGCGTCCATCCTCGGGAACCGCCTTCATCCCCGCGCTCGGTCCACGGCGCCGCGCCCGGGCACCGGCGGGTCGAACACGACCAGCCCGCGGATGACCTCTCGTGGATCCGCCTCCCGCAGGAGGTAGGCGCGGGCGCGGTGCGGGCCGTCCTCCCGCTCCTCGACACCGACGACTCGGTAGAAGCGGTCGCCGATGCGGAGGGTGACGAGCTCGTTCCAGCCGGGCTTGTCTCGGCTCGAGAGGACGACAAGGTCGCAGCCGGGCTCGGACAAGAGCCGGTCCGGCCTCTCGGGCCCGTAGATCCGATGCTCCCGCCACGCCGAACCGAAGACGGCGAGCCCGCGCGCGGCGACCACCGCGAAGCTGACCAGGGGATCCCCGCACTCCTCGTCCGTGACCACGTGGGCGACGAGCCTCAGAACGCCCGCGAGCGTCGCATAGGCCGCGATCGCGCCGGCGGGGGTGAGGAGGAAAGAGAAAAAGGTCAGCGGGCCCGGCAGGATCGGGGCTTGCGCCGGCTCGACCCCCATCGCCAGGCCGCCCGTCTTCATCCCGGACAGCGCCTCGGCGTAGCCGAGGAACGCCACCGAGCCGAAGGTGGATCCCCCGAGAAACTCGATCATCCCCAGCTCGAGGTTCGCGGGCCGGAGATCGAGCCCCAGCCTCCTGGCGATTCTCCCGCGCTCGCGGCGCGGGAGG
This sequence comes from Acidobacteriota bacterium, assembly GCA_037446795.1. GTDB lineage: Bacteria > Acidobacteriota > Polarisedimenticolia > Polarisedimenticolales > JBBIHW01 > JBBIHW01. The sequence continues at coordinate 2,123 of JBBIHW010000139.1, read as the reverse complement.
AGACAGACGAGCATCGCCAGATGGTGGCTCCCGAGGGACAGGGCGATCCCGGTCACGCGGTTCACGCGGCGAATATAGGCCCCGCATTGCGGATGCCGGGCAGAAGCCGCCTTCCCCCCGCCGAAAGGCGGGGTCCAGGCCGCGGGCACCGGGTCTCGGCTTCCGGCGGAATGGTGTCCCGGGGGCGAGGGGTCAGGAGCCCCCAGCCGCACGCCGCTCGATCGCGGCGAGGAAGGCCCTCGCCCGCTCGACCTCGTCCCTGCGGCCGTCTCCGGCGCTGGCCAGCTCGAGCACGGTCCTGTAGTGCCTCGCGGCGATCTCGGCGTTGCCCGCCCGCTGCGCGGCTCGCCCCGCTCCCGCGTGGCCGTTCAGCCGGTTCGGGAAGGCCTCGAGCGACTTCTCGTACTCGGGGAGGGCCTCGGCCGGACGCCCCAGCTCCGTCAGAAGGTCGCCGAGCTGCTCGCGCGCCGGAAGGATCTGGCCGGGTGTGACCGGATGCGTTCCGGCCGAATCCTCGAGGGCCGCCGCCTCCCGCAGCAGCCGCAGCGCCTCGTCGTTGTTCCCTTCCGCGCGGGCGAGCCAGCCCGCCGCCGCCAGCCTCTGGATCTCGATCTGGCTCCTCCACCACTGGAACTTCGGCTCCTCGAGCGCGTCGCGCAGTTCGGCGAGCCGCGCCAGGGCGTTCTTCGCGGTCTCGACCTGCCCGCTCCTCGCCGCGCCGACGGCTCGGGCGAACTCGACGTGCGCCGCGGCGAAGGGGTACGGGCTCGTGACCTTCGGATGGAGCGGTTCGAGCGCTGCGGCTTCCTTCCAGGCCCGGCGCTCGAACACGTAGCGCGCCGGCATCGCCCCGATCGCGTAGGCGGCCGCGAAGTTCGGCTCCCTGAACTTGCGGATCCTGCGGACCTTCTGGAGGATCTCGGCCGCCTTGCGGTCCTGCGCCGTCTGCAGGTATGCGAAGACGAGGTAATCGAGGGCGTGCAGTTCGTCGTACCAGGTGGCGCCATCGAAGTGGCGCGCGGTGTAGTCGCGAGCGGCCGCGGCCGAGGCGAGGTTGGCCTCGACCGACTCCTTCCACATGCCCAGGCGCGTGTAGATGTGCGAGGGCATGTGCAGCGCGTGCGGAACCCACGGCGCGATGTCGCCGTACTGGCGGGCCGCGACGAGCCCGCGCGCCGCCAGCAGCGGGTAGTCGTAGGCGTGGATGATGTAGTGCGGAATCCCGGGGTGGTCGGGGTTCTTCTCGAAAAGCGGCTCGAGGATCGCGGCCGCGCTCAGTTGGTTCGCGTAGGTCTTGTCCGTGGGCGGGGCGGTGCCGAGCAGGGAAAGCGTGTAGAAGACCGTCACCTCGAGGTTGTCGGGGAACTTGCGGTGGAGATCCTCGAGCGCCTTGCGGAACGCATCCGCACGGGCCGTGTGAGCGCGCGGGCCGTGGCAGGAAAGCGCCGCCGGGGCGGCGCCCGCGGGGCCCGCATCGGCCCGGGCGTCCTCGGTCCGGAAGTACGCGTCTATGGCGGCGATCAGGCCGCGCTCGAGGTCGGTCTTGCCGCCGATCGCCTTCGCCTTCTCGACCGCCTCGAGGCCGCGGACCATCTCCTCCGGGGTCGGTGGCGCCCAGAGCGGGTGGTACCAGGTCATCGCCGCACCCCACCACGCCATGGAGCAGTCGGGATCGCGAGCCGCGATCTGCTCGAACCGGCGTCTCGACTCCTCGTAAAAGAAGGAGTGCTGGAGCGCCAGGGCGGTCTTGAAGTAAAACGTCACCTCGGTCTCGCAGGAGATGTCGAGGCTGACGGTGCCGCTGCGTCGGAGATCGCCGCCGGCGACCCCGGCTCCTGGAGGCTCGCCGGCAGCGGGCGCGCCGGCGAGCCACGGCCCGGCGGCGACCGAGCCGGACCAGAACGCGAGGATCGCGGCGAGAAACGCCGGGAGTGCGCCGCGCGGGACAGAGCTCATGGCCACCTCCGTGCGCCGGTCGAACCGGCGAGGTGCAGCATACGAAAGAGTCATACGGTGAAAAGCCAGCGAGCTACCCTAGCTAGGAATACTGAATCCGTGCGGATCGCAGATTTTGTTGCTGATTTTCTAGGCGGCACATTGCAGGCCACAGGTTCGTGCGAGCG
>JBBIHW010000138.1:0-8164 GCA_037446795.1 Acidobacteriota bacterium | reverse complement strand
TGCAGACCGGCTTCAACCCCCAGGCGCGTTTACAGCAGAATCAGGACTTGACCCGCTGTTCCTCGCCGAGAGGCACCATTGCTTGGCGCGAACCGATTCTGAGAAGAACCGCAGGTAGTGTTCGCCGGCGTTCTGCCGCGCCCGATCCGCAAAATAGACGACGAGCTTTGGCGGATCCAATTCGGCCAGCGTGCTCCAGCACCATCGAGAATCGCTGGAACGCGCGCTCGGTCCGCCAGAGCTGCTCGAGGTAGTATTGGCGAGCGCGCCGAACCGCGGTCGCCAAGGGCTGTGGGTCCATGAGATCAATGAGCATCTTCTCGATTTCTCTCGCCCGCTCCTCCTCGTAGGCGACTGTCGCGTCCCACTGCTCGGGGTCCTTCGCGAGGCGGTCGAGGGCGTCAACCAGGACCGCGACGTCGGAACCGAGCTGTACATAGGTCCTCAGGTTTCGGGCCGCGGACACGATGGTCGCTCGGTCTCCTGGTCGGACTAGCTGCCGAATGAGATCGCGCGCAAGATTGAGGGCGCGCATGCGTCCCTCTGGAGTCAAGTGCGCTTGGTCGAAGTAGAAGAGGTACGTGGTCGGAGTGACCCTGGCGGAGGGATCGAAAAAAAGGGGGGGTCGTGCCAGGGGCGGCCTGCTCACGGCAGAGGTTGTCTATAGAGAACTCCTCGATGCGAACACCACCAACCGTCAGTTCGAAGTCGGATGGACGAAGAGCGTGGGTCTGTTCGGGGGGCCCGGTGACCGTGACGTCCATTTGAATCAGTGCGGCGTTCTTCCTCGACACCTCGGGCACGGCGCAGGAGAAGACGGGATTGCTGGTCGCGAGTGGCGGGGTGGATTTCGGTCCTGGCGCCAGCGACGACCTGACCGCGGCGGACGACCGAGCTGACCGACGGCGGCAGCGCCGACAGCCGCCATACCCACGATTTCGTCCGCAACGCAGACGCTCTCGACGGCAACCATTCGTCGTTTTTCATCAACACCTCGGCCACGGCGCAGACCAAGAGCGGGAACTTGAGGGTGGGCGAACTCACCGTGAGCGGCAACAACATCAACTTCGGCGTCCCGGGCGCGGACACTCCACGACCGACTTTAGTTTCTTCGTGTAAGCTGGAGACTTGGACACCGACGATCTCGTTCTTCGCGCGGGCAACAGCTTCGACGACGGTCAAATCGCCATCTTCGGCGACTCATTGATGGAACTTCGCGCGGGCAACGGCAATTTCAGCTTTGTGGACGGAGCCACTGGCATTGAGCGTGCGCACCTCAACGCCGCCGGCACCCTGCGTGACTCGGAGGGCGACTCCAGCATCTTCTTCTTCGACGATGGCGCGCGTGGCCCGGCGTGGGCGACGTCGTCAAGAGGTCGCCCACCCGGACGGCCCCGCGGAAAACGGAGGCTCGCAGGAGACGGCTTCGACGGGCGGACCTCACCCTGCATGTGAAACACCACGGCATGACCCGGCAGCTGAGGAGGGCGCGTAGAGCCGGATCGCGAAGCCGGCGGGAAGGCGAAGGGGCAGGCGCGGGCCTGCGGGCTCCCCGGCCACCGCCGCGCCGACCAGGATGCACGGGACGGCCAGGTTCGTCGCCCGAAGGTTTATCCCGGCCGATTGCAGCCGCGTGTGGGGAGGCCGGTCCGCCTCCGGTTCGGCGCGCCCTCACCGCGCGAGGATCCACGTGGCGATGTCCTCCACGACCTCCTTCGAGACGTGGCCCGGACGAGCGTAGTCGGCGGGAGTGGACGGCCCGTCCCCTTCCATGAAGAGGTGGTCGAGCCGCGGGTAGACCTTGAAGGTCACCGTGTCGCGCGCGCCGAGGGCGGCCTTCCAGTTCGCGAGATCGGCCATCGTGACCTGATAGTCCCGCCCGCCTTGAAGGATGAGCATCGGCCGGTGGATCGGCTTCGCTGCCTCGGCGGGATGCCAGCCCATGAGGTCCTTCCAGTAGGCCGCCGGCAGACCGAGGGGGAGGTCCGAGGGACTGGCCGCGGCGAGCTTCGCGGGCTCGCCAAGCGTTGCGATCTGCCGTTCGATCTCCGCGATCTTCTCCCGCTCGGCCGGCGTGATCTCCCCATCGAGGGAGACGAGGTAGCGGACCTGCTCGAGGTAGACCTCCTCCAGGGGGCGCGTCGTGCCCGCCATGACGATCCATCCCGCAACGCGCGGCCCGCGGGCTGCGATCCGAGGAACGAGCATCCCGCCGAGGCTGTGGCCCAGCACGAAGATCCGGTCGGGATCGATCCCGGGCGTCTTCTCGAGGAGGGCGACGGCGGCGAGCGCGTCGTCCACCGTCTCCTCCTTGACCGTCAGGGCGCCCGCCGCGGCTGCCATCCTGGCCGCGTGGACCCTGGTGCGCTTGTCGTAGCGCAGGACGGCGATCCCCCTCGTCGCGAGCCCCCAGGCGAGGTCGCGGAACGGCTTGTTCGGCCCCAGCGTCTCGTCGCGGTCGTTCGGTCCCGAGCCGTGCACGAGGACGAGCGCGGGCCGCGGCGACTCGCCCACGGGCATGGCGAGCGTCCCCGGCAGGGGCCACTCCTCCCCACCGATCGTCACCTCGATCTCGCGGAAGGCGTCGGATCGGGAGTACGGAGGCGGGGAGGGAGCCTCCCGCGGCGGGGCTTCCGCCTTCACCGCCTCGGCGAGCGCCCGGTATCCGTCGCGAACCGCCTCGACCTGCTGCGCCGGGATCACGACGAGGAGGGGGCTGCGGGACTCGTCGGTCCACAGGTCCATGGCGACGCCGGGAGAGGCGACCACCTTCCAGCGCACCGTCTCGATGGGCGTTCCGCCGACCGCGTAGACGGCGGGGCCGATGCGCTCGAGCTTCAGGCCGAAGTCCACCGCCTGCGTGGGAAGGAACGCGGTGAACGCCTGCTCGCCTCCCTTCGCGGTGTCGTACGATCCGAGGAGGAAGACGTACTGGTGCCACACGAGATTCTCGAGAACGTGCGTCGCCTTCGTCTCGACGTCCTTCTCTCCCTGGCCCAGCATCGAGACCTTCGCCCGGCCGCCGGCGAGGGTCGTGGACAGCGCGGTCGTGCCGCCCACTCGGACGGTGAACAGGACCGAGCCGTCCTTCCCGACGACCGTGCGCGCCGTCTGGGCCGGCCCGTCTCCCGCCTGGATCGTCGCCTCGATGACGCGGCCGCCGTCGGCTGCTGCGGCGGGCGGCGTCCAGGTCTCGGAGGCGATCTTGTTGCCGGCGACGAAGGTCGTGAGGGTCGCCGCCTTCGCCTCCTCGGTGGCGCCGGGTATCCCGGCCGGGGAGCCGAGCGCGGCGAGGCCGCCGAGCCACATCGCGGCGGCGAGCGAGAGCGCGGCGATGCGCGGGGCAAGCGCGGCGGGGCGGGGAGACATCTTCATGGATTCCATGGGGTCCTGCCTTTCCCGGAAATCGCGCCTCTCGACGAGGCGGACCGATAGATAGACGCCCGCCGCGGCAGCGACCAGCTCCGCCGCGAGCCCCCCGCGGGATGGCCCCATGGGCGGACCCGCTCCGACCGCTCGATGGCCCGGCCGTCCGAGGTTCGTCGCTTCCGAGGGCCGATCGCTTCGGCGAGGCTCGCTCGGTGCGCCGCTTTCCGCCCGCTCACGAGTCGCGCTCCACCACGACGGCGTTGCCGGAGACGAGGATCTCGGCGGCGAGCTGCATGATCATCGAGGTCGAGAAGCGGACGTCGGTGATGGCGTTGGCCCCGAGCCTCTGGGCTTCGGCGACCATGCGGTCCACGGCCTGCTCGCGGGACTCGGCGAGCAGCTTCGTGTACTCCTCGATCTCGCCTCCGGCCAGGTTCTTGAAGAAGGCCAGGATGTCCTTGCCGAGGTGGCGGACGCGGACGGTGTTCCCGCGAACGAGGCCGATCGTCCTGACGACTCGATGGCCTGCGATGGATGCCGCAGGGGTGACGATCATCGCTCGATCTCCTTGTAGGGGTCGTGTCTGCGGGTGAAGAGCTTCTCGCGGAACACCGACACGAGCAGCGTCACGGCCCCGACGACGAGCGCCAGGATCGCGAGCTTGACGAACCGCGGGAGGGAGGGGTCGGAGACGATCTCCCCGGCCGCCTGCCAGATGCCGTAGGACAGGAGCACGATCGCTGCGACCGAGGCCAGCACCCAGCCGAGGCCCCGTTCGATTCGGTTGTAGACGGACACCCAGTAGTGACTCCAGACTTCTTCGGGCGGTTTTCTGAGCGCCATGCTGCTCGTCACCTCCTTGACCTTTCGAAGCCGGTCCCACTCGGCGCGAAGCTCGGCGTCGGCGGCGAGGAGTCGTTCGAGCTGGGGGCGATCCGCCTCCTCGAGCTCTCCGTCGAGCGACGCCATCATCAGGCGGCGGGCGCGCTCGCGTTCGTCCCGCTCGGCGCCCGTCACGGGCCTTCCTCCAGCGCCGCAGCGAGCCGCTGCCGGGCGGCGTAAAGACGCGACATGACCGTGCCGATGGGAATCCCGAGCAGCTCCGCGATCTCCCTGTAGCGCAGGCCCTCGAACTCCTTGAGCACGAGCATCTCCCGCTCGCGGTCGGGGAGGGCCTCGATGGCCCGGGCGAGCCGCTCGCGAAGCTGCGCGAGCTCGGCCAGGCGCTCCGGGTCTCGTTCCGCGGCCCGAGCGGCGGCGTCCTCCACGAGCCACGGTGCTTCGCCCTCGAGGCGGCTCCTCCGGGTGGCCCGATCGCGGAGGAAGTTGAAGCACAGCCGGCGGAGGACCTGGTAGAGCCAGGGATAGAACGGCCGGTCCGGGTCGAGCGAGCGGCGGGCTCTGTAGGCTCGGACGAAGGCGTCCTGGGAGAGGTCGAGGGCGTCCTCGTGGGAGCCGACGAGCCCGAGGGCGGCGCAATAGGCTCGCTTCATGTAGCGCTCCACGAGGACCCCGAAGGCTCGGGCGTCGCCCGCCCGCACCCGGCGGACGAGCGAGGAGTCGCTCTCATCGCGCTCTTCCGCGAGGGCGATGCCCACGGCCGATCCCTCCGGGCGCTCCAGCCTGGCTGCCCGCAGGAGACTACCCGCTGGGCGGCAGCTTATTCGGAACGCCTTTCGCGTGTCATGGGCCCGTCCCGGACCGTTCCGGCCCGGAAACCGCCTGGACGCGGCGCGACGGTCGCGATCCCCGCGGGGGGTCGGTTGCCCCCGAGCGCCCCGGGTCTCCCTGCACGCCGGATCAGTTTGCCTGCATGACCGGCCGCAAGGTGCGTTGACACCTCTGGCACAACGGCCCGGGGGGCGTGCCCCCCATCCCGCGGCACTCGTTGCGAAGGGGTCGTCGAAGGGAAAAGACGCCTGCGCGTCAGGGCCCTCGACCGGGGCAGCCGCCCCGGGTGGTTCCAGGGCGTCCGGTCCCGGGGCTTCTCCGCGACGGCGAGATCGCTTCGCGCCTCGGCCGATGGTTCGAGAATGGACGCGCACGTTCGACAGGCCCGAGAAGATCTTTTCCCCTCGAACTCGGGAGAGCCGCTGGACAGGGGCATCTCCCCTTTCCCCGCCTGCGGTGCGGCATCGAGCCCGGGCACGGGAGGGGGAGAGCCTGGCAAGCAGGGGGGCCGGAGGGAAGGAGGCATGACGGCCCCTGCCCGCACACTGGACTGGGAACGCTGCTCGTTTGTCCCGAGATCACCGCTCGCGCGAGGAGCGCATCTGCGATCTCGCGACTCGCCCGGTCCGGGGGAGGCCGGGCGGGAGGGCGTAGAGGTAGCAGTCGTTGGCGTTGGCCACGAGCGACAGCTCGCGGACGACTCCCGTGAACCACTCACGCATCTCTGGGTCACCGAGGCCGAGCCAGTTGTAGCGGCGCTCGTTGCGGGCCATCTCGGGACCATTGACGAGGAGGTGCGTGATGCCGCGAGCGCGGAGTCGGTCAACGACATCCTCGGGTGTAGCGCCGGTCGCGAACAGGGTCTTGATGGGCGGCTCGTCCCAGACGTAGCTCCATTCGGCGGCGCGCGGGAAATACGCGGCGCGGGTGCCCCCCACGACCATGACGCGGGCGTTCTCAGGCAGCTCGCGCATCGGTCCGAGGGCCAGGGGGAGGTAGTTCGCGTGCCGTTCCGCAAACGCCTGGGGCGTCTCCCGACCGAGAAAGACGCGGCTCCCGTGGGCGGAGTACTGCTCGAAGTGGATCGGGACCGGCACGATCGCAGCCACGATGCCCATGCCGAACATGGAGAGGGTGAACGCCTGCGCGACGCGCGTCTGCGTCCGGTCGAGGAGCGCCGCCGGCGCGAGCGCACCGAGCAGCCACGCGAACGCGAACGTGCGCACGTATGCGGTCAGAAGGGACAGGCCGAAGATCAGTACGGCGCAGCCCAGCGCGAGTCCGAGGCGCAGGTCCCGCCGGCGCGTGACGAACAACCCGAGGATCATCGCCGGTAGCAGGATCGGCGAGATCCTGCTGGCCCAGCCGAATGCGGCCTCGTCCATCCCGAGTGCCGCGAGTCGGCGGACGATGCCGAGGGGTGTGCGATCCATGACCTGGCCCGTCTCCTCGCTCATCGTCTGTGCGCCGCGGAGGGTCAGCTGCGGGGAGCCGAGCTTGTGCCCGAGGATCGGGTAGACCGGGTTGTCGAAGGCAACGGCGTTGCGGGCGGGCCAGGGTGCGGCCGCCAGGACCAGCGCGACAGCGAAGCCGGCGGCGGCTTTGGCCCGGAAGCCACGCTCGACCACGAACGGAACGGCGATGAAGAGGGCCAGGGCCGCGAGCACGTTCGTGTACTTGGTCCCGACGCCGAATCCAGCCAGGCAGCCAGCCACGAGGGCGCGCCGCAGGACGCCCCCTCCTCCACCGGCCAGGATTGCGAACGATCCGAGGAGGAACACGGCGCCGAGCAGGTCATTCTTGGAGCACGTGGAAATGAACCAAAACGGCCAGGGCGCGAGCACGATGAGCGCGCCGACGCTCGCGGCAACGCGCGAGGTCCTCGCGCGCAGAAACCACCACAGGCCCGCAATGCCGGCCCAGGCGACCAGGTAGTTGAAGATCTGTGCGGCACTCTCGCCGCCGAGCGACATGGCGACTGCCGAGAGCATCTCGGCGTTCTGCGGGTAGGCCGCGAGCGCGAGGTCGGGAGGCGGAGCGATGGATCCCGAGGCCAGGTAGCGGGCAGGCAGCGCGAGGTGGTACACGAGGGCATCGTAGAAGTATGGGGGAAGTGCAGCGTAAGCGAATCCGAGGAGGAAAAGGACCCCGCCGCCGATGAAGTCGAGATTCCAGGGGATTCGACTCCCGGCACCGACGGCCACCGCCGCCTCTGCGGGCTCGCGTGTCGGCGCTGGCTCTCGGGCACGAGTCTTCCGATAAGTCCAAGCAGTGCCCAGCGCGACCGCGGCCGCCCCGAAGGCGAGGGATCCGAGCGTGCCGCGGCCGAAGAAGCCGATCACGCCGAGGGCGTAGGCGGCGGTCGCGAGTACGCCCAACCCGAGCGCGAGGCTCGCGAGCGCCCCGGCCCCGGCACACGTTGCGTGGAGCTTGAGCGGACGAAGCAGAGCCCGCCCGAGTCCGTACGCGCTGGCCAAGAGGGCGAAGGCGGCGAGCGCCGGGAGCGGGATCGTTTTCAGCCAGCCAAGTGCCGGCACGGGGGAATCATAGGTTCCGGGTTCTTGTGGAGCCAGTTGACCGTAAAGAGGAGCGATTTGCGGTTCATCTCGCGAGAGCGCGATCCCTCCAGCGAAGGCTCTCCGCATCCATGCCGGATCGCGGCGATGCAGGTCTCGGCGGTGCGGGAGCCGCAGGCGCGATGGCTCAGGAGCTTCCCCTTGCCGTTCATCCCTTCGAGCGCGCTGTCGGGCACCCGGAGCCGGGTCCAGGCCAGGATCCCATCGAGGTGCTCGCGGATCGTCCGGGCGAACTTCTCGAACGGCTCGAGCCTGCTGTGACTGGCCCACCAGAGCCCGTGCCGGACGTAGGGCTCGGACCAGCCCGGGCCCTCGCAGCCCCGGGATCTCCGAGCGAGAGCGTCGCGAGAGACCGGAACTGGTCGAGGTAGACGGAGAAGTCGCGACACTTCCCCGCCGGCGCCTCCGCGCGGCTCGGCGCCGCAAGGCCGATCCGCGAGACCAGGGGCGCCCTGGGGAGCCGGGCGGAGTCCTCCCCGTTCTTCCCGTTAGACCAAAGTTCCCGCGACAGTTCGGGTCGCAACGCGGGGTAATCCATTGAGCTGCGA
>JBBIHW010000137.1:3037-8193 GCA_037446795.1 Acidobacteriota bacterium | reverse complement strand
CGGCCATCGCCGCGAGCTCGCCTTCCTCGAGCGCGCCGTCCAACAGCGGCACGAGCCGCTCGGCGAGCCGATGGCAGTCGGGCTCGGGCGGGCGCGAGGGTCGGGTCATCGAGGTTCGTCCCCGCGGTTGGAAACGGCGGCCGGCGGGCGCACTATTCCCCTGCGCCGGGCGTAGTCCACGAGGCGCGCCTGCAGGATCTTCCGGCCGCGGTGGAGCCGGCTCATCACGGTGCCGATGGGAATGGACAGCACCTGCGCGATCTCCTTGTAGGACAGCTCCTCGACGAGAGCCAGCAGCACCACCTCGCGATACTCCTCGGGAAGCGCCGCGAGCGGGCGCTCGACCTCCTCGGCCAGCACGCCCTCGAGGAGCACCTGCTCCGGCTTGGGCGGCTGGCGCTCCCGCAGGAACTCCTCCGCGACGACGCGCTCCCAGCCCTCTTCGATCCTCGTCAAGTCCGTTTCCTCGGGCCTGGCCCGCGCCGCGCGGTACCGGTTGATGTGCGTGTTCCGGAGGATGCGGAAGAGCCAGGCCCGGATCTGCGTGCCCGAGCGGTACGTGTCGAAGAAGCGGAACGCGCGGAGGTAGGTCTCCTGGACGAGCTCCTCGGCGTCCTTCGGATCGAGGGTGAGCTTCAGCGCGAAGTTGTAGAGCGCCTGCAGGTGCGGCAGCGCCACCTGCTCGAACTCCTCGCGGCGATTGTGGGGCGGCCCGGTCGCCAACCCAGGTCCCTCGCGGCCCCAGGCTACCGGCCGCTGCCGCCCGCGTCAATTGTTCCGCGCCGGAACCGGGTGATACGATGCCGCGCCCATGAGGCTCCTGTACGTGGACGCGAGCGCCGGGGCCAGCGGAGACATGACGCTCGGGGCGCTCGTGGACGCCGGCGTGCCGCTGGAGGTCCTCCGACGCGCCGTGGAGGGGCTCGGCATCCGCGGCGTGCGTCTCGTCTCGCGCCGGGTGATGCGAGGAGCGCTGACCGCGAGAAAGGTCAGCGTCCGCGTCCCGGAACGGGGACCGGCACGCACGTGGGCGCAGGTGCGCTCGGTGCTCGAGCGCGGCCGCCTCGAGTCGGCGGTGCGCCGGCGATCCCTCGAGATCTTCCGCAGACTGTTCGAGGCGGAGGCGGAGGCGCACGGCCGCCCCGTCCGCGCCGTGCACCTCCACGAAGCCGGCGCGCTCGACGCGATCGCGGACGTGGTGGGGGCCGCCGCCGGCTTCGAGCACCTCGGTCCCGCCCGCATCGTCGTCTCCCCGCTGACGACCGGTTACGGCACGGTCCCCACCGAGCACGGCATCCTGCCTGTGCCCGGGCCCGCGACCACGCGCCTGCTCGTGGGCGCGCCGCTGTCCGGGGAGGAGGCTCCGGGCGAGCGCCTGACCCCGACCGGGGCGGCGATCCTGACGACGCTCGCCGACGGCTTCGGGGCGCCTCCAGCCATGCGGCTCGTCCGCGCGGGCTACGGTGCCGGCGATCGCGACTTCCCCGACCGGCCGAACGTGCTCCGCATCCTCGTGGGCGAGCCCATCGAGGACGAGCGCCTCGGCGGAGGAGGCGAGGTGCTCGCCATCGAGTTCACGGTGGACGACGCGACGCCGCAGCTGCTCGCCTACGCGACCGAGCGCCTGTTCGAGGCCGGGGCCCTCGAGGTCTACACCGCCCCCGTGCACATGAAGAAGGGGCGCGCGGGCCACCAGGTCACGGTGCTGTGCCGCCCCGAGGACGGCAAGTCGCTCGCCCGCGTGGCGCTGCGCGAGACCTCCACCCTCGGGCTGCGCTACAGGATCGAGGGACGGGTCGAGCTGGACCGGTCGGTCCGCCGCGTCCGGACGCCGTACGGGCCGATCCCGGTCAAGGTCGGCCGTCTCGACGGGCGCGAGCTGCACGCGTGGCCCGAGTACGAGGACTGCGCCGCGGCGGCGCGCCGCGGGCGGGTGAGCCTGCAGGAGGTCCAGCTCGCCGCGCTCGCCTCCTACCGCGCCGCCTCGCGCAGGGGGCTGCGATGAGCGGCCGCCCCCGCTTCTACCTGACCACGCCGATCTACTACGTCAACGACGAGCCGCACATCGGGCACACGTACACCACCGTGGTGGCGGACGCGATCGCCCGCTACCGCAGGGCCACCGGCTGGGACGTGCGCTTCCTCACGGGAACCGACGAGCACGGGCAGAAGATCGAGCGGGCCGCCCGCGCCCAGCGTCTCGAGCCGATCGAGCTGGCCGACCGCGTCGTGTCCCGCTACCACGAGCTGTGGAGGCGGCTCGGGATCAGCCACGACGACTTCATCCGGACCACGGAGCCCCGCCACCGGCGCGGCGTGGAGCGGCTCATCGGCAAGTTGATCGGCGCCGGAGACGTGTACCTGGGGTCCTACGAGGGGATGTACTGCAGCGGCTGCGAGGCGTTCTACCCGGACAGCCAGGTCGTGGACGGCCGCTGTCCGGACCAGGGCCACCCCGTCGAGCGGGTCTCGGAGCCCTCGTACTTCTTCCGGCTGTCCCGCTACCAGCAGCCACTGCTCGCCCACTACCGGACGCACCCGGACTTCGTGCGGCCCGCGTCCCGGTTCAACGAGGTCCGGGCGTTCGTGGAGGCCGGCCTCAAGGACCTCAGCATCAGCCGCACGACCCTCCGCTGGGGCATCCCGTTCCCCGGGGCGCCGGGCCACGTGGTCTACGTCTGGGTGGACGCGCTCACGAACTACCTGAGCGCGCTTGGCTACGGCTCCGAGCGCGCCGACCCGCTGCTCGCGTACTGGCCGGCGCAGGTGCACCTGGTGGGCAAGGACATCCTGCGCTTCCACGCCGTCTACTGGCCGGCCTTCCTCCTGTCGGCGGGCGAGAAGCTGCCCGAGTGCGTCTTCGCCCACGGCTGGTGGCTGCGGGACGAGGCGAAGATGTCCAAGTCGCTGGGGAACGTCGTGCGCCCGGAGCCGCTGCTGGACGCGGTGGGCCCGGACGGCCTCCGCTACTTCCTGCTGCGCGAGATGACCTTCGGCCTCGACGGCTCGTACTCGGACGAGCAGCTGCTGGATCGGTTCAACGGCGATCTCGCCAACGGCCTCGGCAACCTCACGAGCCGCATCGTCTCGCTCGTGGACTCCGCGCTCGGCGGCGCGCTGCCGCCGCCGAGCTCCGGACCGGAGGCCGAGGAGCTCGTTCCCGCGGCCGAGCGGGCGCACGCCGCCTGGCGGGACGGCTTCGAGCGATACGACTTCAGCTCGGCCCTCGCGGCGGTCTGGACGCTCTTCGGCGAGGTGGACCGCTTCCTCGTCCGGCACGCTCCCTGGACCCTCGCCAAGAGCGACGCCGGAGGGCAGCGGCTGCGCGCGGTGCTCCGGGGCGCGGCGGAGGCGCTGCTGCAGGGTGCGGCTCTTTGCTCGCCCGTGATGCCGCGTGCGGCCGAAGAGATCGCGGCGAGGCTGGGTGGGGCGATCCCCGCGGACCTGACCCGGTTCCGCTGGGGGCTGCTGCCCGCGGCGGGGCGCGTCGAGCGGCGCGCGCCCCTGTTCGCGCGCGTGGACAAGGCCGCCTACTTCGGAGGGACGACCGCCATGCCGAGCGATCCGACCGACGCGCCTGCGGCCGCTCCCGCGGGGGACCTGCTGAGCCTCGAGCGCTTCCTCGAGGTGGATCTCCGCGTGGCACGCGTGCTGTCGGCCGAGAAGGTTCCGGGCACCGACAAGCTGCTGCGCCTGGTGGTGGACCTCGGCGCCGAGCAGCGCCAGATCGTGGCGGGCATCGCGCAGGCCTACGGGCCCGGCGACCTAGTCGGCAAACGGATCATCGTGGTGGCCAACCTGAGGCCGGCGCGCGTGCGGGGAGTGGAGAGCCAGGGGATGCTGCTCGCCGCGGACGCCGGCGGTCGGCCCGTCGTCGCGACCTTCGAGGAGGACGTCGCTCCGGGGACGCGCGTCCGGTAGCCCGGATCACGGCTTCTCGGGCGACAACGCCGCGGGATCCTTGTACATGTACCGGATCCGGCTCTTCCGGACGAAGAGATTGGGGCCGTCCGTGCGGTTGATCTTGACCATGTCTCGATCGTAGTACTCGATCCAGCCGCGGATGGACTCTCCGTCGAGCAGCTGCACGACCATCCGCGTCCTCGCTTCCTTGTTCTTCTGGAGATAGCTGGCCTCGGCGCCGGTCGCCTCGGGCGGCGGCGGCCTCCTGCCTCGTCTCCGGTGCGGGCCGCCGCGTCCTTCCCTGAAGCCGCCCGTCGCCGTCCCCTCCGGATCGGACCGATCCCCGCCTCTGCTCGGACGAACTCCGACGGCAATTATAACGCCGCGCGCGCGCCGGATGCCTGCAGCGCGGTGACGGCCGCCGCGAGCACGATGTCCTCCACCGAGCAGCCCCGCGACAGATCGTTCGCCGGACGGGCGAGCCCTTGCAGGATCGGGCCCACGGCGCGCGCACCGGCGAGGCGCTCGACGAGCTTGTAGGCGATGTTGCCCGCATCGAGATCGGGGAAGATCAGCACGTTCGCGCGCCCCGCGACGGGGCTTCCCGGCGCCTTGGCGGCCGCCACGTCGGGAACCAGGGCGGCGTCGGCCTGGAGCTCCCCGTCGGAGGCGAGTGCGGGCTCGAGCTGCCGGACGCGCTCGAGCGCCGCGCGCACCTTGTCCACCGCGGGGTGGCTGGCGCTGCCGCGGGTGGAGAAGGACAGCAGCGCCACCCGAGGCTCCCGGGCGGCGAGGGCGCGGAAGCTGCGCGCGGTGAGGATCGCGATCTCCGCGAGCTGGTCCGGGTCCGGGTCGGCAACGAGGCCGCAGTCGGCGAACGCGAGGACTTCCTCCCCCGCCGGCGTGGGCTCCCGCAGTCCCATCAGGAAGAAGGACGACACGGTGCGCACGCCGGGGGCCGGCCGGATCACGCGGAGCGCCGCGCGCAGCGTCTCGGCCGTCGTGTGGGCGGCGCCCGACACGCTGCCGTCCGCCTCGCCGAGGCGCACGAGGGCCGCGGCGAAGTGCAGCGGATCGTCGGCGGAGAGCGGGCTCCCCTGCTTTCGACCCGAAGCCGTCGCCTCGGCGAGGAGGGCCTCGCAGGCCGGCCGGAGGCGGCTCGTGGCCGGGTCCTCGACGGGAACCTCGCCGACCTCCACGCCGAGCCGCCCGGCCGCCTCCAGCACCTCCTTATTCCCTTCAGTGTACCGCAG
>JBBIHW010000137.1:0-3027 GCA_037446795.1 Acidobacteriota bacterium | reverse complement strand
CCGACGAGCAGCGGCCGCACGATGCCCTCCCGGGCGAGGCGGGCGACCGCGGCGAGCGTGCGCGGCTCGGTGGCCTCGGGGAAGACGATCCTTCGGGGCTCGGCACGGGCCCGCTCGAGGAGCCGTTCGAGTGCCCCCATCCCGACCGATGCTATCAGAGCCGCTCGCGGCGCCTGCGGGAGGAGACGGCGTCCCAGCCCATCAGCGCCAGCGGCGGGCCGAACTCGACGAGGCGGACCTGCCACCCGACGGGGCCGTCGCCGGCGAGGTAGGACAGGGGCAGGAGCGCGGCCAGCAGGAGCCAGCCCCTCGACGCGTAGGCGGCGGCGAGGGGGAGGACCCAGAGCGCGTACCACGGCTTGAGCGTCGGGGCGAGCAGCAGCAGCCCGCCCAGGGCGAGAAACACCTCCCGCACCGGGTCGAGCCCGCGCCGCAGCGACAGCGCCGCCGCCCACGCCAGCGCCAGAGCGAACACGATCCCGCGGGCCAGATCGCCCGGCCAGACGTGCCGGTAGAGGAACTGCCACGGAAGAGGCAGGCCGGGATGGTCCGCCTGGAGCCGGCCGATCGCGGCCTTGAGCGCCGGGGCCGCGTCCAGGCGCTCGATCGCTGCGCCGAGCGGCTCGAACACGACGGAGTTGCCCTCCCAGCGCGAGAGGTAGGCCTCGAGCCCTTTGCCGAAGGCGGGGCCGGTGAGGGCGTAGGGCGCCGCCACCGCGGCGGCTGCGGCGGCCAGCACGGCGAACTCGCGCGCCCGCATGCGGCGCACGGCTCCGGGAAGGAGGATCGCCGGGACGAGCTTCGCCTGCACGGACAGGCCGAGCCAGATCGCGGCGCCGGCCCGCCGCCCCCCCACCAGGGCGAGCAGGAACGCCAGCACGAGTCCCACGCCGAGCGGCTCCACGTGGCCGCTGCCGGCGGTCTCGAGCACGGCGAGCGGATTCCAGGCGTACAGGAGCAGCCGCTGCCGCGGGAGCCGGAGGGCGCGCAGGAGGCGATCGAGGAGGAGGACCGCACCCATGTCGAGAAGCCCCATGGCCAGGGCGAACCCGCGCGCGCCGGCGCCGGTGGCCGCGAGGGCCGCGAACAGCATCTCGGCCAGCGGAGGGTAGATCGTGGGGATCTCGGGATGGTTGATCCGTTCCCACACCTCGTCGCGGTAGGGCGCGAGCTCGGGGTCCGCGGGGGCGTGGCGGTACGGGTGGACGCCGCGCAGCGCGAGCCTGCCGTCCCAGACGTAGCGGTAGACGTCGTCCGACAGCGCCGGCGCGCCGAGCGAGGCCACGAGCCGGAAGGCGAGGGCCGCGGCCAGCGCGCGGGGGATCGCCTCCTCGGCGCGGCCGCGCATCTGCCGGAACGCGCCCAAAGCGATGAGCGAGAGGCTGAGGTAGGATGCGGCGAGCAGCCACGGGCGGCCCCTCAGGTCGCCCGCGGCAGCGAGCGCGGCGTAGAGCAGGAGGGAGGCAGCCGCGGCTGCGAGCAGCCGCGGGGGGCGTCGCGCGTCGCCTGCGGGAGCGGAAGCGGTCATCGCGGCCCCGGGGGCGGGAGCCTAGCACGAGGCGACGCGGAGGCCTGCCGGCGAGAGCGCTGGGGGAGGCGGTGACGGCTGAGGCGCTGTTCGGAGCCGCGGTCGTCGGGCTCTACCTCACGGTCCTCGGCCTGCTCGCCGTGCAGGGGCTCCACCGCCTGTCCCTGCTGTGCCTGTGGCGCCGCCACCGCCGGCAACGCACGCCGGTGCCGCCGGTGCCCGGGGCTCTTCCGCCCCTCACCGTGCAGATCCCGCTGTTCAACGAGCCGCACGTGGCCGTGCGCGCCGTCGAGGCCGCCGCCGCGCTCGACTACCCCCGCGCCCGCCTCGAGATCCCGGTGCTCGACGACTCGACCGACGACACGCCGGCGCGTGTCGCCGCGGCGGTCGGCGCGATCCGCGCCCGCGGCGTGGACATCGTCCACATCCGCCGCGGCAGCCGCGAGGGGTACAAGGCCGGAGCGCTCGCGGCGGGCCTGCGCCGCGCGCGCGGCCAGCTCGTCGCGGTCTTCGACGCGGACTTCGTCCCGCCCCCCGACTTCGCCCTGCGCCTCGTCGGCCACTTCGCGGACCCGCGCGTCGGGATGGTGCAGGCCCGCTGGGGTCACCTCAACCGCGACCACTCGGCGCTCACGCGGGTGCAGGCCCTCCTGCTCGACGGGCACTTCCTGATCGAGCACTTCGCGCGCCACCGCTCCGGGCTGTTCTTCAACTTCAACGGCACGGCGGGCATCTGGAGGCGCCGCGCGATCGAGGACGCGGGCGGCTGGCAGGCGGACACGCTCTGCGAGGACCTCGACCTCTCCTACCGCGCGCAGCTCCGGGGATGGCGGTTCGTCTACGTGCCCGAGGTGGTCGTGCCGGCCGAGCTTCCCGTCGAGATGGGCGCCTTCAAGACGCAGCAGCACCGCTGGGCGAAGGGAGCGATCCAGACCGCGCGCAAGCTGCTCGGCGAGATCCTTCGCAGCCCGCTGCCGCTGCGGACGAAGGTGGAGGCCTTCTTCCACCTGACGGCGCACAGCGGGTTCGTCCTGCTGCTCCTGCTGGCGCTGGCCATGGGACCGGCGATGTGGCTGCGGCGGGACCTGCCCGCGTGGACGCTGGCGGCGGTGGACCTGCCCGTCTTCGCGCTTACGAGCGCGTCGGTGGCGCTCTTCTACGCCGTCGTGCACCGGGAGGGAGCCGGACGCAGCTGCGGGGGTCTGCGCCTGCTGCCCTTGCTCATGGCGGTCGGGATCGGCCTGTGCGTGGTCGCGACCCGCGCCGTCCTCGAGGGGCTCTTCGCACGGAAGCCGGCGGCCTTCGAGAGGACTCCCAAGTACGGCCTGCCGGCTCGCGCCCGCCTCGCGCGCGTGGCGAGGGGCTGCCCGCCCGCGCGCGACACGTGGGTCGAGGCGGCCCTCGCCGGCTACTTCGCGGCGCTGCTCGGGGCGGCCGCCGCCGCCGGGCTCTGGGCGTCGCTCCCCTTCCTGCTGCTGTTCGGCGCCGGCTTCGGCTAC
>JBBIHW010000136.1:0-8204 GCA_037446795.1 Acidobacteriota bacterium | reverse complement strand
GCCGAGCCGGCGGACCCCGAGGCCGCCTCGGTCCTCGCGGAGCTGCGGAGCAAGGACCCGGACCGCCTCACCCCGCTCGAAGCCTTGCAGTTGCTGTCGAGCTGGCACCGCCGGCTCGGAGGAACCGGGCCGGCCACCCCCCGCACGGTCCTCCCGGTCGAGAACCTCCGCGCGGCGGGGCCGTCGGATTGAGCCGGCGCCGTCTCGAACCGGCGAGCGCGCCCGAGCGGGGCGGCAGGAGCCGCCTGCCGCTCAAAACGAGGCGAGCGCCTCGTTCTCGCTGTCGAAGGTCTCGAACACCTCCTCGAGCTTCGTGAGCTGCAGGAGGTCCTGCACCTTGCCCGACGGCCTCAGCAGCTTCACGGTCCCACCCTTCTCCCTCGCCCGCTTGTAGCAGGCGACGAGCTCGCCGATGCCGGCCGAGTCCATATAGGAGACCTTCTCGAGGTTCAGCAGGATCCGCTTCTTTCCCTCTTCGAGAAGAGCGTGCACGCGGTCGCGCAGGATCACGTCCCCTTCGCCGATCGTGATCTTCCCCGAAAGATCCACGACCGCGACGTCGCCCGACTGTCGAATGGCCGTCTTCATGTTCACGTCCTCCGTACGACTCCCTCCGAACGGCCCTCCGCCGCCTCGATCCCCCGGCGAGGCGACCCCAGGCTCTTGACCAGCGTGATTTCCATCCCCCGTCCCTCGCGGTAGCGGAACCGAACCTCGTCCGCGAACGCGCGCATGAGCAGCAGTCCCCTGCCCGAGTTGCGGAGAACGTTCTCCGGAGCCGTGGGGTCCGGGAGGCTGTCCGGGTCGAACCCCGATCCGCGATCGAGCACTCGGATGCGGATGCCGCGGCTGCCCCTCGTGAAGGTCAGCTCGACGTCCTGCGAGGGATCCTTGCGGTTCCCGTGCACGATGGCGTTGATGACGGCCTCCCGCACCGCGAGCCCGAGGTCGAGCGCGGCGCCCGAGTCGAGACCGGCCGCCTCGCCCATCTTCTCGGCGACGGCGTGAGCCAACTCCACCAGGCGAACGTCGCTCGGGAGAACGAGCTTGACCGCGGTCCTGGCCGCCATCTCTCCCCACCACGCCAGGACCCGCCCGACCGCGGCCCCCGGAACCTTCTCGAGATGGAGAAGGGGCGAGGATAGCGGGGGCGAGGACTCCCGTCAATGATGCGGAAGCGCCGAAAGCGGCGAGTCGGCGCGCCTGTCGTCCCTCAATTCCAGCGCAGGATCGCCGACGCCCACGTGAGGCCGGCCCCGAACCCCGTCAGCAGCACGATCATTCCGGGAGCGAGCCGCCGGGCCCGCACCGCCTCGTCGAGCGCGATCGGGATGGAGGCCGCCGCGGCGTTCGCCGTCCGGTCCAGGGTGATCACGGTCTTCTCTCGGGGGATGCCGAGCCTGTCGAGCCCCGCGTCGATGATCCGGAGGTTGGCCTGGTGCGGGACGAACAGGTCCACGTCGGCGAGGCCGAGCCCTGCGCGATCGAGAGCGTGGCGCGAGGCGGCCACCATCGCCTCCACGCCGAACCGGAAAAGGCTCGGCCCGTCCATCTTGATGTAGTGCTCGCGCGCCTCGACGGTGTCCCGGCTCGCCGGGCGGCGGGATCCGCCCGCGGGCATGTAGAAGAGCTTCCCTCCGCTTCCGTCGGCCCCCATGTGATAGCCGAGCACACCCTGGCCCGAGGGGACCGGTCCGAGCACGGCCGCGCCCGCCCCGTCGCCGAACAGTGCCGCGACCTTGCGGTCCTCGGGATCCACGATCGTGGAGTTCACGTCGGAGGCCACGACGAGAGCCCTGCGGACCCCGCCCGCCGCGACGAATTGCGAGGCCACCACGAGGGCGTAGACGAAACCCGAACAGGCGGCCTGGAGGTCGAAGGCCGCCGCCGGCCTGGCCCCGATGCGGTCCTGGATGATGCAAGCCGTGGAGGGAAAGGCCATGTCCGGCGTGTAGGTCGCGCAAATGATCAGGTCGAGCTCGCCCGGGCTCACGCGCGCAGACCCGAGGGCGCGCTGTGCCGCGATCAGGCCCAGATCCGAAGCCGCCGTGCCGGGATCGGCGAACCGTCGCTCGCGGATCCCCGTCCGGGACAGGATCCACTCCTCCGAGCACCCGTAGCGGATGGCGAGCTCCCGGTTGTCGAGGACCCGATCCGGCAAATAGGAACCCGTGCCGAGGATTCCGACGCCCTGCGTCGAGGCGGCCATGCTCGTCTCCCGTCCTCTTCTCCCGCCGCCCACCGGAACGGGAGGCTGTCCACCTCGGGGGATCCGGTGTTCCTAGATACGGGCAATCCCGGTCGGAGGCAACAGAAAGCCTTCGCGGGAGCGACCCCGGCACGAGCGGCGGCGGCCCGCTGCCTCGGAGCGGCCCTCCTCGCGGCGGGAGCCGGGCGGGCCGCTGAACCTTCCGCATCCGGGAGCCGCTCGATCGCAGGGTGAACGTGCCGGTGCGGGCCAGCGAGCGGGCCGCGTTCCACGAAGCGAGCCTCCACGACTCGGGCTGTCCCCGCGGCGAGGGGCCCCGCGGCATCCCTGACCCCTTCGAGGGTGATGGCGCCGGACACGCCTGTCCCCCGACCGAGCCTGCCCGAGGATGCGAGCGAGAGGGGTCCACAGATAGAGGCAGCGCGTCGAGCAAGTCACGCAGCGCCTTCAGATCGGAACAGCCGTCGGCAGCCTCTCCCGCGCAGGCGCCGAAGACCGCTGCGGGCTCGGTTGTCGGCGGCCTCGAGAAGTCGCTGGCCGAGGCGCCCCGACTTCCTGCGGGCTGCACCGAGCCGGTGCTTCGAAGAGCGTGGCTGCCGGGCGACGCGGCCCTCGACGCGACCGGCTCGACCGGCGATTCCCGAAGGGCGAGGACCGGGGCCCGCGGCGACACACGAGGCGGCGGTACGGCTTTTACCGCCTCGGGTCTTCCGATCCCGGCGAGTGGGCCGAGGCGGCCGCGCGCCGCCGGGCGCCTCGCGGACAGCTCGGCCCTCCGGGCGGCTCGACCCGCGCGAACGAGCACCCGCGACGTCTCACGCAGTCTCGTGATCGAGGCTCGACCGGTACTGCACGGCCTCCGCGATGTGCGCCTCGCCGATCGCCTCCGCCCCGTCGAGATCCGCGATCGTGCGTGCCACCCGTCGGATCCGATCGAAGGCGCGGGCGGAGAGCCCGAGCCTTCTCGCTGCGGCCAGGAGAAGACGCCGGGGACCGGGGTCGAGCGAGGCATGTCGCTCGAGGTCGTCCCGGTCCATCCGAGCGTTGCACGAGGGTCCGGCCGCTCCGAACCTCTCCCTCTGCCGTTGTCTCGCCGCCACGACCCGGCGCCTCACCTCGGCCGAGCTCTCCCCCCTCGCTCTCGCGGCCAGCTCGTCCAGGGTCAACGGGGGCACCTCGACGATCAGATCGAACCGGTCGAGGAGCGGACCCGAGATCTTCGACCGGTACTGCTTGACCTCGTTGGGCGTGCAGCGACAGCGCCCGAACGGCGTCCCGGCCCAGCCGCAGCGGCACGGATTCATGGACCCGACGAGCGCGAAGCGCGCCGGAAAGGTGGCGCTCTCGTGGACTCGCACCACGGTGATCTCGCCGTCCTCGAGGGGCTGCCGCAGGGCCTCCAGGGCATCCCTCCGGAACTCGGCCAGCTCGTCGAGGTAGAGCACGCCCTGGTGGGCGAGGCTCACCTCTCCGGGCTTGAGGCGCGGGCCGCCCCCCGTGAGACCCGCGAGCGAGACCCCATGATGAGGGGCGCGGAAGGGCCTCCGGGTCACGAGACCGCGGGCGAGGCCCGCCGCGCTCCACACGAGCGTCACGTCGAGCGCCTCCTCGAGCGCGAGCGGGGGGAGGATCCCGGGCAGGCGCCGCGCGAGCATGGTCTTTCCCGCCCCCGGGGGTCCCATGAGCAGCAGGTTGTGACCTCCTGCGGCGGCGATCTCGAGTGCGCGGCGCGCGTGGGCCTGTCCCCGCACCTCGGCCAGGTCCGCTCCAGCGAGCCCGTCGGCGGCCCGCGACAGCAGCGCGCGCCCGTCCACGTGCCGGACCGTGACGGGCTGCCCGCGCGTGGCGGCGATGGCGTCGGCGAGGCTCGAGACCGCGACGACCTCGATCCCCTCGACGAGGGCGGCCTCCTCGGCGTTGGCCGCAGGCACGAGCATCCTCCGGCGCCCGCAGCGTCGCGCCTCCATCGCCATGGCGAGGGCACCTCGCACCGGCCGCAGCGTTCCATCGAGCGCCAGCTCGCCGGCCACGACGAGCCCCTCCGGCCGGAGCGGCGTGAGCTGGCCGCCTGCGACAAGCACGGCGAGCGCGATCGGCAGGTCGAGGCTCGATCCCTGCTTGCGGAACTCCGCTGGGGCGAGGCTCACCAGGATCCTGCCCGGGGGAAGCGGAAAGCCGGCGTGGCGCAGCGCCGCGCGCACGCGGTCTATCCCCTCGCGGACGGTGCTCCCCGGAAGCCCCACCGCGGAAACCGCGGGGAGGCCCCCGCCGACGTCCACCTCCACCTCCACCAGGCGGGCCTCGATCCCGAGCAGGACCGCGCCCGCGGCGCGACCGAGCACGAGGGGCGACTCGCGAGGAAGGCGAGGATGAGGGACCGAACTAGTTCGAGGAGACGGTCAGCCGCGTGCCGGGCCGGAGCACCTCCTCGCGCGAGATCCCGTTGAGGGCGCACAGCTGCTCGACCGACATTCTGTAAAGGTTCGCGATCTGCCAGAGGGTCTCCCCGTACCGGACGGTGTGGACCGTCCGCGGCGGGCTCCCCGCAGCCTCGGCGTGACCGTTGGCCGTGCGAGGGACCGGGATCCGCAGTCGCTGGCCCACCCGGAGCAGCGAGCCCGCACCGATGCGGCTCGCCCTGGCGATCGCGTGGACCGTCGTGCCGTACCGGCGCGCGATGGCGCTCAAGGTGTCTCCCCGCTGCACGCGGTAGACGATGGACCCGGCGGCGGGCTGCCTCCGCCCGTCCCCCTGGCCCCGAGCCACCGCCTCCCCGCCACCCGAAGGGATCTTGAGCACCTGCCCGACCCGCAACAGGCGCTTCGGCCCCAGGCCGTTCGCCCGCTGCAACTCCGCCACCGGCACCCCGTAGCGCCTCGACAGTGCCGACAGCGTGTCCCCGCGCCTGACCCGATGGTAGCGAACCAGCACGCGACTCGCCCGCGGGATCTCCTCCAAGGCCGCGAGGGTCGCCTGGCCCGCGCCCTTGGGGACGCGCACCTCGGTGGTCCCGTCAGAAGGGGTCTGCAGGCGCCGCAGCGCAGGGTTCAGGGCCCGCATCGTCTCGAGGTCCGTCCCGGCGCACCGGGCGAGGACCCGCAGATCGGCGGCACCCCGCACCTGGATCGTGTCGTAGTCGAGCGGCGGGTCGGGCGAGAACTCGAAACCGTAGCGAGCCGGGTCCTTCGAGATCAGGGTGGCCGCCAGGATCGCCGGCACGTAGCTGCGGGTCTCGCGGGTGAGGGCGCTCGTGCGGGCGAGCGACCAGAAGCTCTTGGCGCCGGTGCGGCGCAGGCTCCTCTGCACCTTCCCCTCGCCCGCGTTGTAGGCCGCGAGGGCGAGGTGCCAGTCACCGAACATGGCGTAGAGGTCCTTGAGGTAGGCCGCCGCGGCCCGTGTGGCCTTCTCCGGATCCACCCGCTCGTCCACCCACCAGTCCACGCGCAGGCCATACCGTCGCGCGGTGGCCGCCATGAACTGGAACAGTCCTCGCGCCTTGGCGCGCGAGAGGGCCTCCGGCCGGTAGGCGCTCTCCACGTGGACGAGGTAGGCCAGGTCGAGGGGCAGCCCCTCGGCGCGGAAGACGTCCCGGATCATCGGCAGGTAACGGCCCGACCGCACGAGGCCCTGCAGGAACTTCTCGCGATAGCGCGTCGTGAAGAAGTCCACCCAGCCGAGCACCGTGTCGTTGAGCTCGATGGGGATGTCGAAGTCCACGAGACGCGACTCGGCCACCGACCGCTCCGCGGCGAGGTCTTCCGGAGCGACTTCGGGGGCGACCTCCGCGAGCTCGTCGAGGGGAGAGGGAACCGCTGGCGCCTCTTCCGGAGCCACATCCTCGGCGAGCTCCTCCGGGCCGCCCTCGGACTCGACCTCGAGCGCGGCGGCAGCTTCCTCAGCGGCCTCGCCCAGCGCCGCCTCGGCCACCGGCTCCGACGGGGCCTGGGCGACGTCCGCGGCCGGGGCTTCGACCTGCGCCGCGGCTGCGCCCGCCTGCGGGGAGGCGACGGGAGGAGGTCCGGGCTCCGGTGGCTTGCGGGTGGCGCAGCTCGCGAGCAAAGGACCCGCCAGCGCCAAGGCGGCGACTCGCCACAGGACCGATGGCGCGCGATCCGGAAGACTCATCGCCGGGTCCTCGTGCACAGGGCTCGGTGTCTGCGGTCTCCCGGACGACGCCGCGAGAGACGCGGCGAATATAGGGGGCATGCTGCACCCTGTCAACCTGTTGCTGTGTCTGGCGTTGTGCCGCGCTGAAACGGCCCCCACCGCCTCTGGCGCGAGGACGGCGAGGACGGGCCGCGCCTTGACATTCTCCCGCGCGGTCGCCTACTCTGCCGGAGGCGCCGCGACCCGGCTTCGTCCCGCGCCTCCCCCGGAGCACAGGGAATGGCCACGGAATCCAAGGAAAAGGCCAAGGCGGTGGACCTCGCCGTCTCCCAGATCGAGAGGCAGTTCGGCAAGGGGTCCATCATGAAGCTCGGGGACCGCGAGCACGTGGAGGTGCCCATCATCTCGACCAGCTCGCTGTCCGTGGACTACGCCCTCGGCGTCGGCGGCGTCCCGCGAGGGCGCGTGACCGAGATCTTCGGTCCGGAATCCTCCGGGAAGACCACGCTCGCCCTGCACGTCATCGCCGAGGCCCAGAGACAAGGCGGGGTGGCCGCCTTCGTGGACGCCGAGCACGCGCTCGATCCCGACTACGCGCGCAAGCTCGGCTGCGACGTGGACAACCTCCTCGTTTCGCAGCCCGACTGCGGGGAGCAGGCCCTCGAGATCGCCGAGATCCTGATCCGCTCCGGGGCGGTGGACGTCGTCGTGGTGGACTCGGTCGCCGCCCTCGTCCCCAAGGCCGAGCTCGACGGGGAGATGGGTGACCAGCACGTGGGCCTCCAGGCCCGGCTGATGTCGCAGGCCCTGAGGAAGCTGACCGGCATCGTGTCCAAGAGCCGCACCTCGCTGGTCTTCATCAACCAGATCCGGGACAAGATCGGGGTCATGTTCGGCAACCCGGAGACGACCACCGGGGGACGCGCCCTCAAGTTCTACGCCAGCATGCGGCTCGACATCCGCCGGGTCGGGGCGATCAAGGAAGGCGAGGAGACGACCGGCAGCCGCACGCGCCTCCGTGTCGTCAAGAACAAGCTCGCTCCTCCGTTCCGCACCGCCGAGTTCGACATCTACTACGGCGAGGGGATCTCGCGCGAGAGCGACCTTCTCGATCTCGGCATCGCGAACCGGATCGTGGAGAAGGCGGGGGCCTGGTTCTCCTACGGGGACATCCGCCTGGGCCAGGGACGCGAGAACGCGCGGCTGTTCCTGAAGGACAACCCCGACCTGGCCGCCGAGATCGAGCGCAAACTGCGCGCAGCGCTCGGCCTCGCGAAGAGCCCGGTGGCGGCGGACGCGCCTGCGCCCGAGGTCGCGCCGCGGGCGTCGGTCGCCGAGCCTGAACGGGCCCGCTCTCGACGGGGTGCCTGACCCCTGGTGCCTGACCCGCGTTGACGCGCGCCGCGCTGCTTGCGACAATTCGCGGTCGGCCACGCGGCGGCGTGCCTCGGTAGCTCAGCTGGTAGAGCGAGGGACTGAAAATCCCTGCGTCGGCGGTTCGATTCCGTCCCGAGGCACCAGCGCTCCCGCTGTCGAGCTCGGGCCGATCGCCCCCGCCGTTTTCCGGGTGCGCCTTCAGGCCTCGCGCAACGGTGCCCCGGTGGTCTGTCCGGCGAGCTCGCTTCTCGAAGACGGCCTCGCCCGCAGGATCGGCCCCGGCGGCCGGATGGGATCCGGCCTCGCCTCTCCGCGGGACCGGTACGCCGCGTAGGCCAGCACGACCGCGGCCCAGAGGCACAGCAGGACCCAGGCGATCTCGTCGGCGGCCAGCGAGACCTCGGCGCCTGGCGAAACCATCGGCTCCATGTCTCGACTCCCTTCGGTTGGATTCCTTTCAACGCGGCTCGTTCCGGACGGGAACCGGTCTTCTGAGCCTCTGCACCTCGGT
>JBBIHW010000135.1:0-8286 GCA_037446795.1 Acidobacteriota bacterium | reverse complement strand
GCCCGCGCGGCCGAGGTGGCGAGAGGCGAGCCGGAGTAGTGCGGTTCGGAGCGCCCGGGTGGACGGCCCGCTCGACGAGAACAGCCCGCCCGGCCCCGTTCAGCTCCGAGGACTCGAACTCCCGGATCGCGACGGAAGCCCGGGGAGCCGTGGCTGTGGCGGATCTTCTCCTCGTCGGAGGTCCGTCCGCTCTCCTCTCTCTGGGCCTCCGGGTTCAGCCTCTCCGTACTCTTCAAGCTCGTCGGGGTGATCTTCGGGAGATGCCGGACGAAGTGGACGAGGGCCCAGGTGTCTCGATCCTCCCTCCGGTCCCTGAGCCCACCCTGGCATCCCCGTGAACCGGATGCCGTTCCGGATGATGTAGAACAGCTCGCCGTCCGAGAGTCCCTGCGTGGCCTCGATCCTCATGTCGGGAGGTTTGGGATACAGGCCCTGCCCGATCTCCGTCCGGCCGCTGCCGTCGTTGGCGTGGCAGGTGGCGCAGTGGTCAGCGAAGTGGGCGCGGCCGTCAGCGAGCACCTCGGGCGAGGACGCCACAGGGTTTCGGGCGTTCCGGGCGCCACGGGGGACCGCGAGGTGGCGGAGCCGGCGCGCTACGAACGTCTCGAGGCTCCCCGGCTCCCCGCGGGCGCTGATCCCGCGTCCCAACAGGAACCACCCGCCAACGACTGCCGCGCGGGCGAGCAGAACCAGAACGAGCAGGAGAGTCGAGACGACTTTCGTCATTGCGTGTCCTCCACGCCGATGTCCTGAGGCTCGCGCAGCGGCGATCGCGAGACCTCATGCCCCCTCGGGTTTCCCGCGCGTCCACTGGCCTTCGGATGCGCCCAGCGCCCGCAGCCGATCCTTGATCTCGGCCAGGCACCGGACCTCGCACTCGTCAACCGGGCGCTCCACGTCGCCGCGGTGGAGGATACGGATCGTGAGGACGACCTCGGGGCGATGGCGGCGGGAAGGAGGGAAGTGGATCGCCTGATCGTAACCCGACACCCTGTGGACCGAGGGGCGGTCATCGCAGGGCAGCACCGAGAGAGCGATCTCCTGGAGCGCTTCGAAAACCGCGTGGCAGTGCGTGCACCCCGGAACGGGATGCGCGACCCCGCGCTCGTGGGTGCCAGCCAGGACGACGGCGAACCCGATCTGGCGATGCTCTCCCCTCACGATGGCGTACTCCGGCCAGACCTCCCAGCAGACCTGGAACCGCCCGACGAGGTCGGCCAGCGAAGAGGGGGTGGCCCTGGGGGGCTTCGTTTCCAACCGGCCCGTGTTCATGATCTCCCTCCTCCCTTGACGGCGCTCAGCCGGCTCGAAGTCTGGGGTCCACCCTCTCGACGTGCGTCCTCAATGCAGCCGCGTGGTGCTTCAGTCGGCTCAAGTCCGCCATGGCACACGTTCTCAGGAAACCGACCACCGACTCGCTCGCCCGGTCGAGGTCGTTCGCGATCTGGCGGAGGTCGCTCAAAGCCATGAAGACCCCGCGCCGGACCTCGAGACCCATTTCGCCGGCGGCCTCTCCGTCCGAAGGACGCGTGAAGCGGCCGAGATCCTCGCACAGCACGGAGAAGTCCGCCTTCAACTCGGCGAGGGTGCTGGAACATGTCCCCCCGCCCGGGTGGGTCGAAGCCTCGGCCGTGTGCCCGGCGCAACACCGACAGCGCCCGACGAGGTGGGCCGCGGCGTCCCCGCAGGTGCACACCTCGGGCAGCGCGGCGATCTCGTCTGCGAACCTGACGGCCAGCCCGTACACCTCCCGCCATCGGTCCGGCAAGTTCATCCCGGCCTCCTTTCGTCCCTCCGGCTCCGGACCTCTCGACCGGGACTCCTCGCAATCCACGGGCCGCCTTCTTCACGCAGTGTTCGCTCGGGCGCCGAGGCTGATGGACCGCCCGGGCGTGAGCGCCGGCGTGAGGTGTCCGATTCGAGGCACCGTCGTTCGCCAGATGCAACAGGCCCGCCACCGCGAGGGCGAGCACCTGGCTCGTAGAACGGCCCTCACACCTTCCACTCCTGCGGATCCCGTATCTCGGACAGCCTCCTGAAGGATCGCTCAATCTCCCGCAGGTTCCGGTCGAGGTCGGCCACGAGGACCGCCGCGCCGTAATCGTCCTTCACGGCGTCCGACAGATCCCGCAGGTCCTTCTGCATCGCGGCCACAGGCTCACTCATCTCGCGGCCGACGCGCAAGACGATGATCGCCGCCGAGACGTACTTCTCCACCCGGACCAGCCGCCAGCGGAGTCCTCACGAATCGCTTCGTGACGATCCAAAGGAGCAGCCAGAACACGACCACGGTCACCACGAAGTGGAGCCCATGGAGAGCCCACAGGCGGTTCAGGTTGGAGGACACGTGCTCCCAGTCCAGCAGGAGGAGAAGCGTCTCGCCCGTGGGCAAGGCCTTCGAGGCCAGGAGCCAGCTCGAGCGCCCGTCCGAGACGAGCGAGCCGTCCAACCGCGCCCGCCCATGCTGGGCGGAAGAGTAGATCTCGGAAAAGGCCCTCCCCAGGAAGCCAGGGTCGCTGGACGCGATCACCCGGCCGGTGCGTCCCACGAGGAGCAGCCGTTTGTCGTGATGATGTCCCCCCCAAGCGCGTAGGCCACATCTCCCACGACGACGATTCACTCGCCCGCTCGCAGACCGGCCGCAGCCGCAGGGCTCCCTGGCAGCGAATCCTCGACCAGAAAGCCACGGTCGAGAGGCAACGCGAACAGCCCGGCGAGGCTGGGCGTAATTGCGACCCCGCTGAAACCGAGCTGCGGCCGGTACGGATGCCCCATCTCGATGAGGTCGGGGATGACGCGACGCGCGAGATGGATGGGGATGGCGAAGCCGACGTTCTGGCCGCCTTCGACCACGGCCCTGTTGATCCCGATCACCTCGCCGGAAGAGTCCAGCAGTGGGCCGCCGCTGCTGCCAGGGTTGATCGCCGCATCTGTCTGGATGAGCGCGTCTTCAAGGTCCGTCACCTTGTCGTCGGCGGTCCGCTCGAGCGCGCTGACCACCCCGACCGTCAGCGTGTTGTGCAACCCGAACGGGTTGCCGATGGCGATCACCTTCCGGCCGACTTCCAGCCGGCGCGAGTCGCCCAGTGGAAGCGGGTGGATCTCATCCGCTTGCGCCTCCACTTGGAGCAGGGCGATGTCCAGCGACGGCGCCGTTTCCACCAGGCGAGCGGCGAGGCGCCGGCCCCCGCCGAGCACGGCGTCAATCTGGTTCATCCCTTCGATCACGTGGAAAGCCGTGAGAATGCGGCCCTCCCGATCGACGAAGAAACCCGTACCGGCGCTCCTTCCCCTCGTGCCGCCCGCAAAGGTCGCTTCGTCTGCCACCCGCGCCTCGATGTGGACGACGCCCTGCACGGCGCGGCGGAAAACTTCGATCGTATTCCGTTCGTCTTCCGTGAGGTCCGTCCTCTCGGCCGCCAGCGACCCCGACGCCGACCAGACCAACGGCACCTCGGCAACGAGGCGCCGGATCCCGACGCTGCGCCCGTACCCGGCGACGATCCTGGACCCGCTGCTCCGCATGCCGCGATCCTCCGGGGTCCCGTGACCCTACGCGCCATGCGGCAGCAAGACGGGTGCCGGCGCGTGGTCCATGCTCCCGGTTGACGGCTCGCGGCTGCGGACAGCCGCCCGGTGAGACGTTCCAGATGTGGGCCCCGGCAGCGGGAAGGGTTCTCGGGCGGCCCCCTGTCGGACCTGCACCAGGTGCCGTGGGGAATGCAACAGCCGAGCGAGAAAGAGAAGCCGCCGACCCGTCCCCGGGACGAAATGCGCACCCCACCGGAGCATAGGTGGCGGGGATGTCCGGATGGGATTCGCTCCGCGGGGGTCGCCGGAGCGTGAAGGCCTCCAGTGGCGTGGCACGCCCGACGCGCGGCACTTCGAAACCGAGGCACGAGTCCGGGAGTCTGCAGAACGCTGCCATGGAACGGCGGGCGCTGATCTGGGCGGGCACGACTACAGTCGTCGCGTCGCTCATCCCCTTCCTCCTGCCATTCGGCGAGGGCGCCTGGCACTGGGCTCACCTGGCTGCCCAGCAGCTCTACTACGCGCCCGTCCTCATGGCGGCCGCCTGGCTCGGGGCGACAGCGACCCTATGGTTCCTCCTCGCCATCAGCGCGCTCTTCGCCGTTCACAGCGTCGTGAACTGGGCCGGTGACCCGGTCGCCCGGGCCCACGAGCTCGCGGAGATCACGAGCTTCTGGATCGCCGGAGTGACCACCGCGATCCTGTTCCGGCGGGTGCGCCGGGACCTCGAGGAGGTCCGCGACGCTCACCGGGAGACCCTCGAGGTCCTGGCACGGACCCTCGACCTCCGCGAGAAGCAGACCGGGCTCCACTCACAGGCGGGTCCGCGACTACGCGGTGCTGCTGGCCGACCGCATGGGGCTCAGGGATCCTACCGATCTCGAGCGCCTGGCTCAGGGGGCGCTGCTCCACGACATCGGGAAGATCGGAATTCCCGACCGGATTCTCCTGAAACCAGGCAAGCTCACGGAAGACGAGGAGCAGGACATGCGGCGCCACCCGGAGCTGGGCGCTTCACTCATCGGCGGTGTCGGGTTCCTGCGGAAGGCACGAGAGCTCGTCCTCGCGCACCACGAGAGGTTCGACGGCTCGGGCTACCCGCGAGGCCTCGCCGGGCAGGAGATCCCGATCGGCGCGCGGATTTTCGCCGTCGTGGACGCCTTCGACGCCCTCACCACCGCCCGCCCATACCGGCAGCCGCTCCCCTTCAGCGACGTCGTGGACCGGATCGCCATGGGCAGCGGCACGCTGTTCGACCCCAGGGTCGTGGAGGCGTTCCTGGGCATCCACTTCCGAACCTGGGCGGCGGTGGCCTCCCGTCACGGCGCCGCCTTGCACGAGGGTCGCGAGGCCGCGACCCCGCTCGTCTCGGAACCGTAACGGCTCTGCGGTCAGCGGACCGTGACCCGGCACTCGAGGGAGTTCGTGTGCGTCCCGTCCAGGTCGGTGCCGTGGAAGGTGTAAACGTACTCCCCCGCAGGGCAGCCCTCGGCATGTGGACCGACGTGCCCGTCCACGTCCATGTAGGAATAGATCCCGTCGCCAGCCACCGCGTCGCCGTTCGTCCCGTCGTCGCGGCACTCGACACTCGACCGCTCTCCCATCATCCCCATTCCGGAGTGGACCGGGTAGTCCATCTGCATGCGCTGGATCCTCGATCGGTCGGAGGCGTGGGCCAGGGCGACGGTGAACAGGGTGGACGCGCCCGAACCCCGCTCGATCGTCTCGCCGTTGACCGAGCGGCCGTCTATCTGCACGTCCGCGCTCGCGAGACGTACGTTCGAGCCGCCGCCTGGAGGAACGAGCCCGGTGGATCCCTCGTCCGAGCAGCCGGCGAGCCCAGCGAGCGGCACGATCACCAGTATTGGGATCCAAACAAGGCGTTGTCTCATGTCATCCCCTCCGAATGAGTCCGTAGTCTATGGGGGTCCAGAGACTCAGGGCGATCTTGAGACCGGACCTTGCGGGTCTGAAAGAGCCGCCGGCGATTCGTGGAAATCCCGCCAAGTGCCGCTGGGACGCTGGGCTTCCGAGCGCAGTTGCGGCGATCTTCCCGGGAGCGCGCCTCGCGACCTGTGGGCCGCGTCAATGCCCCGTCATCGCGTGGGTTTGGCGGACCTGCCCGTGCCGGGGCGGCCCCGGGGAGAGCGACCAGGCGCTTCAACATCCGAAACCACCAAGGAATAGGAACCTCTCGGACTGCGACGCCAGCGACGGCCACGCTCTCATCCAACCTGGAGTCTCCGAGCCGGCCCATTCCCGCTCATGGAACCTCTCCCAGGTCTCCCGCACGTATCCTCCAAGCGAGCCAGCAGTCTGCGGGGGGAGCCGGAGCGAAGTCGAGACCTCCCTTCCCGCATGCGCAAGGCCGGTGACACCTGGACGCGGCCCCGCGGTGCCGGACGCTGGGCCGCTGAGCTCAGTCAGTGCACGTGGCCTTCGCGCCAAGTCTCCTCTCGGCCCGTAGGCCGCACGGAGCGGCCGAGGGCCCCCACCAACTCGATCTCAGGCTCGATCTCGGAAGGCAGGCCCCGCATCGAGATCCGAGCGCCGGGCGCCCCCTTCCACCGAGTAGCGCGGCGGGGCAGCCTGGCCTCGAGCCAGCCCGCGCGTCCTCGCTTGTCGGGCACGTAGGCGAGCGGGACGCTCACCTCGTCACCTCCCGGGGAGAGCAGGACCGTCCCCTCCGCCCCCTCCAGGTCGAGCGGTCTCCCGAGCTCGTCGTAGCCGTAGATGCGGATGCGGTTCTGGGCCGAGACGATCTCGAACCGAAGGTCTGCCGCGGCCACGACCTCGCCGCCGTGATATGCCCTCACGAAGTAGGAACCCGCTGCTTCGGCTCCATGGTGCGACATCCCCGAGTGCTCGGTCCCGTGGGAAGAACCCCCGCACGCCCACGACGCCGCCGTCACAAGGAACACGAGCAGGATCGCAAAGAACACACTTCTCATGACAAGGCCTCCATCGCGTCCACATCCGGCGGACGCGCCCGCCGGTCTGCTGTGCGACGCTGCGTCCCGCAGCAAGGCGCGTACCGCCGAAGCAGGGCGAGCCGACGAGACAAGCCCCGCTACAGGGCCGTCGAAACGCGCGGCCCGGCGCATGAGAAGGCCCCGCCCACGCAGAACGAGCGGAAGCCACGGCGCAGGGCGGCCGCTCCATCTCAACCGGCGCGCTGTTGGAGATGCAACGGATCGCAACGGTCCGAACTCATTCGCGCTCGCTGGACGCGAGGCTTCTGACTGGCACCGTCTCGGCTGGAGGCGAGGAGATCGGCCACGGGGGGCGGCTGCGGCGGCAAGCGCTGCCGGAGAGGGACCGCCGTTCGTCTGCCCGAACCCGGCCCCCCCCGCGGCCCTTCGGGCCGCCGCCGGCCGACCCTCCGTGGAGCGGACTTCTTCCCCGCGGGAGCCAGTGCCTCGGCGACCCCAGCTCCGAGCCCGCGATGCCGCGCTCGATCGCTGCGCCTTCGCGCGCCGCTTCAGCGGCCGTCATCCCTCCAGGGGTGATGGTAGCGAAGCCGGTAGAGTTTGTAGGAGATCTCCTTGGCGAGATCCCGCGCACCCTCCAACCCCTCGCCGCTGGGGTCTTCGAGCTCCTCCTGCAGGATCTCCGCGCAGTGCTCGAACACCATCAGGAGGTCCCGCGCCTCGCGGTCGTCGCTCCGCTCGGCCCGGGAACGGAGGCGCGGTATCGCGGATGCGATGTGACTCAGCACCTGCCGGATGGCGCTCGGGTCACCGCTCTTCTTCGCGAGAAGCATGGAGTCGAGCAGGGACAGCACGTACACGGCGCGGTGCACGCGCTCGTCGGACGCCCTCGCCGCGTCGCGCATGCTTTCCGTGTAGGTCCCCTCCAGGGGGAACTCGAGCCGCACCGGCTCCCCCGGGTGCGCGACGTCGTCGTAGCTCACCGTGGCGATGCCGAACCTCTTCGGGCCCGGCTCGCCGCGAGGGAGGTCGAGCTGAAAGGCGAGCCGGGTCTCCCCGCCGGCGTGCACGTGTCCAAGCCGGAACGTGACTCTTCGTTCGGAGATCGTGTAGGGCATTCCCAGCGAGTTCACGAACTCGACACCGGGTCCGGGTCCAGCACCGCGGTCAGGTTCTCCGCCACGAGTCGAGCGAGACCTTCCATCTCCTGGGAGACGATCCCCGGGACCTCCTCCGGTTCGCTCACGTAGTAGTAGACTCCTTGCCCTTCCTCCGCGATGGCGAGAAGGAGGTCCTCGCCAAAGTCCGTCCCCAGACCGACCGTCGTGACCGGAATCCCTTCAGCCGCCGCGCGGCCCGCGAACTTCCCGAGCGAAGCGGCGTCGGTCACTCCGCGGTTGGCGAGCCCGTCCGACACCAGAATGACGCGACTCAGCACGTCCGGCCCTCGGTAGGCCTCTGCTTGACGGATCCCTTCCAGCAGGCCAGCGCCCAGGTTCGTGGTCCCCGAGGCCCGGATCATGTCGAATCACATGGGCGTTGAGGAGTGCATCGGAGGCCGTCCGGGCCGGTACGACGACCTCGACTTCGTCCGCGTAGGTGACGAGGGAGAACACGTCTCCCGGCGCCAGGTTGCTCACCACGAGCTTCGCTGCCTCCTTGAGATAGTCGAGCTTCCGCCGCTCACTCATGGAACCGCTCCGGTCGAGAACCAGAGCGACGTTGAGTGGCCGCTGCGGGCCGCGGTCTCCACTGAGCCGGAAACCTCTAGCTAGGAATACTGAATCCGTGCGGATCGCAGATTTTGTTGGTGATTTTCTAGGCG
>JBBIHW010000134.1:0-8337 GCA_037446795.1 Acidobacteriota bacterium | reverse complement strand
TTCCCGGGCCGTCAGCATGACTGTCGAGCGCTTCGTGAATAATGCAGGCTAGCGCCGTTTCCCGCTGCCGGCTCCGGCGGCTTCTGCAGAACCGCCGCCTCGCTCTTCCAGCGGGCTCGGCTGCTCGGTCGAAGGGCGGCAGAGGGAACTCCTGCTCCCACGACCCCCCGGAGGGGGGTCGGCCTCGCGCTTGCCGCGACTCTTCTCGCCCTGCACCTGGCGCCCTCGACGGATCGCGGGGCGCGGAGAAGAAAACGTCGCCTGCGATCCACGCGCGGGGGCGATGCGGAGGGCCTCGCCCACCTCAGGCGTCGCTCCGACAGGACGGGCACCGCCACCGTCGTCGCCGCCCGTGCCCGCATCCGCACGGAGCCCCGTTCCACGGGCACCTCCTCGATCGTCCCGGCGCGGCGCGCCGTGACCCGCACTTCGTCCTCCACGTAGAGCGCCGCCGGGGCGCTCGACCGCCTCTCCGACCTCGTGGGGAGGGACGGTGCGCGGGGTTCGAACAGCGCCCACGACGGCGCTCGCGAGGGAGGCGGAGCGACTTCTCGGGACGCGCCATGGCCCGCGCCCGGCGACCGAGGGGATCCCACCGCTTGCCGGGCGTGCGGTCTTGCTGGCAGAGTGGCGGTGTCGTCTCGCGAGGCTGCGCGAATGAACCACCCCCGTCCCGCCGCGGTCGCGGCGGCGGTGGCCGCCTTCGGGGCGGTCGTCGCGGTCGGTTCCGCGGGCCCGGTGGTCCTGCCCTCCGCGGGAGCCCCGCCGGCCGTGGAGGCCCTCGGTCCGCTCGAGGGCGTCCTGGCGCTCGCGCTGTCCCCCGACGGGACGAGCGCCGCCGCGGCGATGGCGGCGTCCGGGCCGGGCCGCTCGCTCCTGCGGCTCGTCACGCCCGAGCGCAGGGAGGCGGAGACGATGGAGCTGCCGGGTGTCGCGCGCTCGCTCCTGTTCTCGCCGGACGGACGACGTGTTTACGCCTTGCTCGAGAAGCCGAGACGGAAGGGCCCGGGCGAGGTCCTGCTGTACGACATAGACGCCGAGACATTGCGTTCCGGCGCCCGCATCCTGCTTCCCGACAGCGCGAGGGCCCTTGCGATCTTCATCGGGGACGGCGCGCTCCTCCTCGCCTGCCAGGACGAGATCCGCAGCTTCCGCCTGCCCGCGCTGTCGAGCGGCCCCCTGTATCGGATCCCTGGCGAGAATCTCGCGATCGCCGATCTCGGTGGTGGCGACCTGCTCGTCGGCCAGGCCGACGGCCTGCTTCGCGTCCACCTTCGGGACGCACAGGGGCGGGAGGGGCTCGACCCGCGCGAGCGCGTCGCGACGGCGGAGCCGGTCGTCGGCCTGGCGGCGGCGCCCGATGGCGGGGCGGCGCTCGTGAGGCTGGCCGGGGGCTCCATTCACCGTGTCGCGCTCGCGCCCCTTCGCGTGGAGGAGACGGGCCTCAGGGGGACCGCCGTGGCCTGGCTCGGCGCGGCTCCCGCGAGGCGGCTCGACGAGGAACGACCTCCGCCCGAGGCGACCGCGATCGAGGGCGGGATCGCGAAGGCCGCCGCGGAGCCGCCGTCCGGGGCGGGCGCCGGGGCGCGGGAGGAAACGGAAACCGTGGTCGCCACCGGGGAGCCGCGCGCGCAGTTCGAGACAGCGCCGGCCGCAGGCGGCGAGCTGCGGACTCGAGGACAGGGAGAAGGAGCGGTGCAGGAGAAGGCGGCGCCCCCTGCGGAGGAAGCCCTCCCCGAGGGCA
The DNA here is from genome assembly GCA_037446795.1 of Acidobacteriota bacterium. Classification (GTDB taxonomy): domain Bacteria; phylum Acidobacteriota; class Polarisedimenticolia; order Polarisedimenticolales; family JBBIHW01; genus JBBIHW01. Next base: position 6,593 of record JBBIHW010000134.1, on the reverse strand, counting down.
TCCCGAGGAGGGAGGCCCCGGCGCCGTCACCACCGCCCGAGGGTGTCGCCGGCGGTGCCGTGAGCGGGAGGCTTTCGGGACCCGCGGTGGCCGGCGTCGCGGCCGTGGTCCTCGCGGGCCCGGACGACCTTCTCCGCACCGCGAGGCGAGTGAAGCCCTCGCCCGAGGGATCCTGGTCCGCCGACGGGCTCGCTGCCGGCCTCTATCGGGTTGTCCTGGTGGGAGAGGGCGGGCGCGCGGTCGTCACCGAGCCGGCGTTCCAGACCGTGCGCGTCGAGGCCGGCTCCAGGGTCGAGCTTCCTGAAATCCGCGCGATCCGGCTCGAGTGAGTCCCGCCCGGGCGACCGCTTCGGCGCCGATGCGGCCGCCCGCCGGGAGGGTGCAGTTCGTCAGACCTTGTCGCTGTCGGTGGGGACGATCTTGGTGACCGCGAGCGAGCCGTCCTGGGTGATCGTGCCGGTGACCTGGACGTGGCGGCCTGCGTGCTCGAGAGCCGCCTTCTGATCGGCGAGAACGTAGGTCTTCTCTCCCGTGTAGAGCACGAGCTTGGCGCCGTGCTTCGCGCAGGCCTTCACGCAGCCGGCCCCTTCCTTGTTCGCGTTCTTGGCCGCGCAGCAATGGTCCGTGATCCAGCCGGTGACCGTGACCTCCGTGCCGACCTCGTGGGCCGCGACTTGCGCGGCGGCCTTTTCCTTGTCGCAGGCCAGAGCTGGATAGAACCCGACGGCTGCGACAACGATGGCCAGAGCGAGGAGCTTCTTCACGACGAACCCTCCTTCGATCGGGACCGGACATCCGGTCCCGGCGGGCACGGCCCGCTCGGCCGAAGAGCCTACAGCGAGGTCGCTCGCCGCGCCACCGCAGCCGCGGCGGCGGCCGGTTTCCGCCTCGTCCCGCCGCAGTCTCGGGGAGGGCGCCGCCAGGGGCCGCCTCGCTCGGGGGATCCGTGGACCTGCCACCGCGGCGGCAGGCTGCGAGTCGGCCCCTGGCGCCGCCCTCCCTCGGCCGTCTACCCGGCCACGCCGAGCCGCCCGAGAACTGCCATCGTCGGGCACCACCCGCTGAAGGCGGACTGGAACAGGTTGACTCCGACGAGGGCCGCGAGCAGGTCGAAGCGCGCGTCGAGCCGGTTGCCGGGCGCGACCGAACGCACGACGAAGAATCCCGCGATCCTCCGGAGCCAGGCCTCGACCGCCAAGAAAGATCGCCTCCGCGGGAGGCGGCATCTCCCGCCCCCCGCACGGGGCTCAGATGCGGGCCGCGGCGATGGCGACCGTGCTCGCGGTCCTGGCGGCGGCGGTCGCGCTGGTGCCGGCGAAGCTCGTCACCGTGAAGATGCCCCCGTTCGACGACAAGAGCGAGCTGCAGGTGATCGTGGACGCGCCCGAGGGGACCGCGCTCGAGGACACCGTGGCCGCGGGGCTCGAGATGGCGGAAGTCCTCGAGCAGGAGCCCGAGGTCCGGGACATTCAGGTGTACGCGGGCCTTTCAGCTCCGTTCAACTTCAACGGCCTCGTGCGCCACTACTTCCTCCGCCGGGGAGCCACCGTGGCGGACCTCCAGGTCAACCTCGTCCCGCGGGAGGAGCGCAGTGCTGCGAGCCACGACGTGGCGCTGCGCCTGAGGCCGCTTCTCGAGCAGGTGGCCCGCCGCCGCGGCGTGCGCGCGAAGGTCGCCGAGGTCCCGCCGGGGCCTCCGGTGCTCTCCACCCTCGTCGCCGAGGTCAACGGAGCGGAGCCGAACTCGAGGCTCGCGCTCGCCCGCGAGGTGCTCGAGGTGTTCGAGACGACGGAAGGCGTCGTGGACGCCGAGGACCGGTTCGTCGTGCTGCGCGAGAAGGCGGCCGTCTCGGGCGTGGGCCCGGAGCAGGTCGCGCTCACGTTGCGTCTCGCCGTCGCGGGCGCGCAGGCCGCCCTCGCGCATCCGGACCGGGAGCGGGAGCCGGTCCCCGTCGTCGTCCGCCTCCCGCGAGCCGAGCGGGCCGCGGCCGGGGGACTTTCCGGAATCCGCCTCGCCTCTGCGGCCGGGACGCTGGTCCCGCTCTCGGAGGTCACCGAGGCCGCGCGCGTCGCCTCGGAGCCGTTCCTCTACCGCAAGAACGGCCAGCCGGTCACCTACGTGATCGGCGACGTGGCAGGAGAGGAGGAGTCCCCGGTCTACGCGATCCTCGCCATGTCCTTGCGGCTCGAGCGAATCGGCGCTCGCCCAGGCGAGACCCTCGACGTCCGGCTCGTGGACGGCGGGGGCGGCGGGCCCGCCCGGCGGCTCGTCTGGGACGGCGAGTGGAGGATCACGTACGAGGTGTTCCGTGACCTCGGCATCGCCTTCGGCGCCGTTCTGGTGCTCATCTACCTGCTCGTCGTCGCGTGGTTCCCCTCCTTCCTGACCCCGCTGGTCATCATGGCGCCGATCCCGCTGACCCTGGTGGGCATCCTTCCCGGCCACGCCCTGGCGGGGTTGTTCTTCACGGCGGCCTCCATGATCGGAACGATCGCGCTGGCGGGCATCATCGTGCGCAACTCGATCCTGCTCGTGGACTTCGTGGAGCTGTCGCTCGAGCGGGGCCTGGGAGTGCGCGAGGCGGTGCTGGAGGCGGGCGCGGCGCGGCTCCGCCCGATCGTGCTGACCGCCGCGGCGGTCATGGTCGGCGGGGCGGTCATGGTGCTCGACCCGATCTTCCAGGGGCTCGCCGTGTCGCTCATCTCGGGTGTGTTCGCCTCGACGGCACTCACCCTCCTGGTGATCCCCCTTCTCTATCACTCGGCGGCTCGGAGGTGGGCACCCGCGCTCGGCCGCGCCCGGGGCCCGCAGGTGGAGCCGGGCCGCGGCGAGGGAAAGTGAGGTCCGGCCATGAAGCTCGTTCCGGTCTGCTGCACGGGCGGGAGGCTCGAGGAGCTGCGCCGTCTGATCCATGCGCACGAGGTGCGCGGGTACACGGAGATCCCCGAGACCTTCGGCTCGGGGGCGACGGGAAGGCACCTGGGGACCCGCGCCTGGCCCGGCCGCTCCTCCGTCATCTTCACGGCCGTGGAGGACGACAATGCGGGGGAGCTGGTGGAGGCCATCGGGGCCTTCACCGCCGCATGCTCCCCGGAGGAGGGGATCCGCGCGCTGGTGCTCCCGGTCGAACGCTGCCACTAAGGCCCCTCGGGGCCGGCATCTCCTGTGATAGGCTCCTCCCGGGACTCCCTGGGGAGGGCGACGTGAACATCAGCGTCCGGAAGCGGGGCAAGGTCACAATCCTCGACATGAGCGGAAAGCTCGACATGGGGTCCGGGGACATCGCCCTGCGGAACGCGTTCAAGCAGCTGCTCGACGGAGGCGAGCGCCTGTTCGTGTTCAACATGAAGGACGTCTCCTGGATGGACAGCGCCGGGCTCGGTGAGCTGATCGCCTGCAACAAGCGCGCGCGCGAGCGGAACGGCGTGATCCGGCTCGTGCTCAGTCCGAAGACCCAGGAGATCCTGGCGATCTCCCGGGTGATCGTCGTGTTCGACACGTTCGACGACGTCGAGGGCGCGATCGCGAGCTTCGTCTAGCCCGGGGACGTCTTGCCTCGACCCCGGCCTTCGAGGGGATGACGTCCACCGCTCCTACGCTCCGAGGGCGAAGTGCGCGACGAGCCCGGCCAGCGCTCCGCCGGCGACGACCGGGATCGCGCCCACGTCGAACGCGGTGAGGGCGACGAACGCAGCCACGGCGAGCAGCGCCGGGAACGGGTCGGGCGTCCCCCCGGGGAAAGGGAAGAGGACGTGCGACCCGAAGACCAGGGCGAGGTTCAGGATCACGCCGACCACGGCCGCCGTGACCCAGGCGAGAGCGGCGGCGAGGCGCGGACTGGCCCGCATCCGCTCCACGTGGGGCGCGCCGAGGAGGATGAACACGAACGACGGAAGGAAGGTGAAGTAGGTCGCCACGAGAAGGCCTGCGAGCCCGCCGGTGACCGGGTCGAACGGCCAGGGGTGGCGGTGCCCCGCGAGGAAGCCGACGAAGGCCGTCACCATGATGAGCGGTCCGGGGGTCGTCTCGGCGAGGCCGAGCCCGTCCATCATCTCCGCGGCGGTGAGCCACCCGTGAACCTGGACGCACTCGGTGGCCATGTACGAGAGGACGGCGCAGGCTCCGCCGAACGTGACGAGGGCCGCCTTCGTGAAAAAGGTCGCCTCGTCGAGAAGCGTGTCGTTTCCGCTGCGCCGCGCGAGCTCGGCGAGCAGCAGGACGGGGATCAGCCAGAGGGCGAGCCCGGCAGCGAGAACGCGGGCTGCGTGCGACGGTCGCGGCGCAGGGGACGAGGAGGCGACAACCTCGGGACCTGGAGCCTCGCTCTCTTCCGTGCGTGCCGGCGAGGCGGGCGGGTCGCGGAGCGGCGGCGAGGGAGGGGAGCGCAAGACGCCGCGCCCGAGGAAGGACGCCGCGAACCCGGCGGCGCTGGCCCCGAGGACCACGAACGGAAACGGAACCGCGAGGACGCGGATCGCGAAAAACCCGCCGGCGGCGATCGCGACGAGGGTGGCCGACCGCAGCGCCCGCCTGCCGATCCGGATGACCGAGGCCGCGACGATCGCGACCACGACCGCCTTGAGCCCTCCGAAAGACGCCGCCACCTCCGGCACCGTTCCGTGGGTCGCGTACAGCCACGACAAGAACGCGAGCACGAACACGCTGGGGACCACGAAGAGGGCGCCGGCGGCGATCCCCCCGAGGGTCCGGTGCAGGAGCCATCCGACGTAGAGGGCCAGCTGCTGCGCCTCCGGACCCGGCAGGAGCATGCAGAAGTTCAGTGCGTGCAGGAAGCGCTGCTCGCCGATCCAGCGCCTTCTCTCCACCAGCTCGCGGTGCATGATGGCGATCTGACCCGCGGGGCCGCCGAAGTTGATGCAGCCGAGCTTCGCCCAGAAGCCGAGCGCTTCGCGGAAGGAGGGATGGATCGGTGGCTGCCCGAGAGAAACCTCGCCCTGCGCTTCGGATGGTTTCATTCGTCCGTCTCGTCTCGGTGCGGCGGACAGTGTACACGCTGGCCCGCTCGTTCGAACACGCCGCGCGCGGCGCCGATGGGAGCGGCCGGCGTTGCGGGCGCCGAGCGGCGGATGGTAGCCTGCCTCGTCGGTTCGAGACCCCGTTCGCGTCGGACGGGCGGGCCCGACAGCGACCCGGGCGGAGCGGAGCCGGTCGGCGGTGCCAGACGGAGCCTTGCCGACGATGCGCCCCACGGTCCTGACCATCGCCGGATCCGACTCGTCGGGAGGAGCCGGAATCCAGGCGGACCTCGCGGCGATCGCCGCCAACGGCGGCTACGGCGCGACCGTGCTCACCGCGATCACGGCCCAGAACACGACCGCTGTCCACCGCGCCGACCCGCTCGCGCCCGATCTGATCCGAGCCCAGATGGACGCCGTGTTCGAGGACCTCGAGGTGGCGGCGGTGAAGACCGGGATGCTCGCCGACGCGAGGGTCATCGGAGCGGTCGCCTCCGGGTTGCGGCGCTGGAAGCCTTCCTGCTACGTGTGCGATCCGGTCATGGTGGCGAAGTCCGGGGCGCCGCTGCTCGATCCTGCCGCGGTCGAGAGCCTGCGCCGCGAGCTCCTCCCGCTCGCCACGCTCGTGACGCCCAACACCCGAGAAGCAGAGGCGCTGTCGGGGATCCCGGTGGGCACCACCGAGGCCGCCGAAGAGGCCGCGCGCCGGATCCTCGGCTTCGGCCCGGGGGCGGTCCTCGTCAAGGGGGGCCACCTCGGGGGCGCGCGCGCGACCGATGTCCTCGTGCACCGCGCGGGCGTACGCCGCTTCGACGCCGCGCGGCTCGACGCGCGCCACACGCACGGGACCGGCTGCGCCTACTCGGCGGCGATCGCCACCCACCTCGCTCGCGGCCTCGGCTTGGAGGAAGCGGTCGCGCTCGCCAAGGAGTTCATCACGGAGGCCATCCGCCACGGCCTCGCCGTGGGCCGCGGCGTCGGGCCGGCCCACCCGTTCTTCTTCCTCGACGGGCCGGAGGCGGCCGCGCGCTGGCTCGCGCTGCTCGCTCGCGAGGGGGCGCGCCGTGAGTGAGCGGCTCCCGGCCGGGACGCTCTACGTGATCACCGACGCGGCGATCCAGGACCGCTTCTCGCACGTGGAGCTGGCGAGGCTCGCGGCCGAGGGCGGCGCCGACGTCGTCCAGCTCCGGGAGAAGCGGCCGCGGCCCACGGCCGACCTCGTGAGGATCGCCGGGGAGATCGTCGAGGCGGTCCGCCCGTTCGGGGTCCGCGTCGTCGTCAACGACCGGGTGGACGTCGCCCTCGAGGCCGGGGCGGATGGCGTCCACCTCGGTCGGGAGGATCTCGACCCGCTCCGCGCGCGGAAGATCCTGGGCGAGGGCGCGATCATCGGACGAACCGCGAACAGTCTGGAGGAAGCGCTGCGGGCCGCGCGCCTGCCCGTGGACTACCTCGGCGTCGGTCCCGTCTTCGGCACGAGCACGAAGGCCCGGCCTGCCGCGCCGCTCGGCCTCGACGGGCTGCGCCGGATCGCGCTCGCCGTGGACAAGCCCGTGATCGCCATCGGGAACCTGACGGCGGAGCGTGCGGCGGAGGCGCTCGACGCGGGGGCGGTGG
>JBBIHW010000133.1:0-8356 GCA_037446795.1 Acidobacteriota bacterium | reverse complement strand
CGCGGGCCCCGACTCCGGCCTCCTCGGCGCGGCCGGCGTGGCGCCGGAGCGCCGGCGCGCCGCCGCGGAAGCTGTACGCGGCGATCCCGTGGGCCTGCATCCTCTCCGCGAGGTGGGCGCTTCGGAGGCCGACCTCGCAGTAGAGGACGTAGGTGCGGCTGCGGTCGAGCCTCCCGATCACGCGGGCGAGGTCCGAAAACTCGAGGTGTTCGGCGCCGGGGAAGTGCCAGGCCTCGTAGTGGCTACGGGGCCGGATGTCGAGCACCACCGCCCCGGCCGGGACTTCCGACGTGTAAATATAAGGAAGAACGAGATCCGCCTCGGACAGAGCCCGCACGTCGAGGATGCGCCGCTTCGAGACCACCCCGTCGAGGAGCCGGCCGTCGAGCTTGACCTCCTCGGCGGCGATCGCCGCCGCGCTCGCCGCGGTCGCGGGCCTGCGGCCGGCGAGGGCGCAATGTTCCCGCACCCTCTCGGAGAGGGGATAGGTCCCGATCTCGCGGCTGCGGGCGATGATCTCCGCCTTGTCGAAACCGAGGAGCGGCCTCAGCAGGGGCAGCTCCACGGCCTCCGAGATCACGCGGAGGTTCGGAAGCGTCTGCGAGGAAACCTGCCCGAGCGACTCCCCGGTCACGATCGCCACGGCGCCCGCCTCCCGGGCGACCCGCTCCGCGGCGCGGACCATGAGGCGCTTCAGGAGCACCTGCCAGTAGCGCCTCTCGGTCCGCTCCTCGAGGTGCGAGACGAGAGCCCGGAAGTCAACGACGTGGGCCTTCGGCCGCGTCCCGTGGCACCAGCCCTCGACGAGGCGGCGGATCACGCCGAGCGCCTCGCGCTCTTGCGCCGCTCCCGCGAGGTTGCAGAAGACGAAATCCAGCGCCACGCCCCGGCGCATGGCCATCCAGGCGGCCACGGGCGAGTCGAACCCGCCCGACACGAGGGCGACGGCACGCCCCTCCACACCGAGGGGCAGCCCGCCCGGGCCGGCCGCCTTTCCCGTGAAGAAAAACGCACGGTCTTCGTGGACCTCGACGTGGATCTCGATCTCCGGGGCGTCGAGGCGGACCCGGCCGTAGGGGACCAACGCCGCTCCGAGCACCTCGTTGATCCGCTGCGAGGAGAACGGGAGCCGGCCCATCCTCCGCCCGCGCACGGCGAAGGTGCGGCCGCGGACCCGCTCGGCGTAGAACGAGGCCCCGTGGGAGGCGATGGCCTCGAGCTCGGGCGCCGAGCTCGTCTCCACCTCCGAGACCGACGCGACGCCGAAAACGCGCGAGACGGCCTCCACGAGCCCCGTGCTCTCGCCGCGGAGGAGCAGCCGGCCCCAGCGGTCGTCGAGCGCGCAGGGGATGCTCGCCGATTCGAGGGCGTCGCGGAGGTTGTCCTTGAGGGCGCGCTGGAAGCGGCGGCGCGTCGTCCGGGACTTCGTCGCCAAATCGCTCGAGAGGCGAACGATGGCCGCCACCCGGCTTGCGTCTTCCGCCATATGGCCCGCTCCGGCGGGCGAGGCCCGCCCCGACCTCCGGCCTCGAAACCCTCGCGGCTCATTCTAGACGGCCTGTCGAGGTCCCGGCTCGCCGAGACCCGGGCACGACGTACAATCCCGCGGCGATGCCGGCCCCCTGGATCGTCCTCAAGTACGGCGGCACCTCGGTCTCGACGGCGGACCGCTGGGCCGAGATCGCGCGCCGCACGAGAGAGCTTCTCGCGACGCACCGGGTCTGGATCGTCGCCTCGGCCGTGGCGCAAGTGTCCGACCGGCTCGAGGCGGCGATCGAGGAGGCGATCCACGGCCTCCCGCCGGACGCCTACGCGTGGATCCGCGAGCGGCACCGCGCGCTCGCGGACGAGCTCGGCCTCGGGGAGGACGCGTTCCGGCCCGCGGGCCGAATGCTCGAGGAGCTGCGCTACCTTCTCGAGGGGATCCGCCTCACGCGGGAGGCCTCGCCGCGTCTGCGGGCGCGCGTGATGGCCTTCGGGGAGCTGCTGTCCACGAGGCTCGGTGCGGCGGCGCTCGCCGGACACGGCATCGAGGCGCGCTGGCTCGACGCGAGGGAGCTTCTCGTGAGCCGGCTCCGGCCGCGGGAGCCCGAGGCCGCGCGCTACCTCGACGCCGACGTCGAGGTCGAGCACGCCCCGGAGAAAGGGGAGGCCGCCGCGGCGGGATCTCCGGCCGTCCTGACGCAGGGGTTCATCGCGCGCATGCCGCGCGGGGAGACGTGCCTGCTCGGCCGGGGCGGGAGCGACACGTCGGCGTCGCTGTTCGCCGTGCTGCTCGGCGCCGAGGCGCTCGAGATCTGGACGGACGTGCATGGCCTGTTCACGACCGACCCGAGGGAGCTCCCTTCGGCCCGCCTCATCCGCTCGATCGGCTATCGCGAGGCGCAGGAGCTCGCCGCGATGGGAGCGAAGGTTCTGCACCCGCGCTGTCTCGGCCCGACCTCGCGTGCCCGGATCCCGGTCAGCCTGCGCAACACCACCGACCCCGAAGCCGAGGGAACGCGGATCGGAGAGGAGGCGGGCGGGGAGCCCGCGGTCATGGCCGTCGTGCGCCGGAGCGGCGTCACCCTCGTCACGCTCTCGACGCTCGAGATGTGGGGCAGCTCCGGGTTCCTCGCGCGAGCCTTCGCGCCGCTCGAGGAGCTGGGGATGTCGGTGGATCTTCTCGCCACCTCGCAGTCGGCCGTGAGCTTCACGCTCGATCGGATCCCGGGCGGCGTGGAAGGGGATTCCTTCGCGGCGCTCCTCGAGAGGCTGCGGGCACTCGGCCAGGTCGAGGTCGTCCACCCCTGCGCCGTCGTCTCGATCGTCGGCCGCCGCATCCGCACCGTGCTGCACGAGCTCGGGCCCGCCCTCTCCGTGTTCCGCGAGCACAGCGTCTATCTCGTGAGCGAGTCGTCGGAGGACCTCAACCTCTCCTTCGTGGTGGACGAGGACGACGCCCGGCCGCTCGTCGCCGACCTCCATGCGCGCCTCGTTCCCGCCCACGGGGAGAACGGCCGGTTCGGACCCACGTGGGAGATGCTCGAGCGGAGGCGAGCCCCGGCGGTGGCCGTCGCCGAGGCGGCGGTTCCCTGGTGGCGGAGGAGGCGCGGCGAGCTGCTCGAGCTGGGTCGCGACGGGCGCGGGCGCTACGTCTACGACCTCCCCACCGTGGCCGACCGCGCGCGGCGGCTCCGCGAGAAGCTTCGGTCGGTGGGCGGCTTTTTCTATTCCATGAAGGCGAACCCGCACCCGCGGATCCTCGCGATCGTGGCCGCGGAGGGCTTCGGCGTCGAGTGCGTGTCGGCCGGGGAGATCCTGAGGGCGCGGGAGGTGCTCGGCGCGACGGTCCGGGCCCTTTTCACGCCCAACTTCTGTCCCGTGGAGGAGTACCGGCTCGCGTTCGAGCTCGGTGCAGAGGTCACCGTGGACGGGCTCCAGGTGCTTGAGCAGGTCCCGGAGGTCTTCGGCGGGCGCGAGATCGCGCTTCGGTTCGACCCCGGCTGGGGCGTGGGCCACCACGAGAAGGTCCGCACCGGAGGCGCCCAGGCCAAGTTCGGCCTTCCGCTCGCCGAAGCCGCCCTCGCGAGAGAGGCGGCCGATCGGGTCGGCGCGCGGGTGGTCGGCCTGCACGCGCATGTCGGGAGCGGCATTCTCGACCCCACGGCGTGGGCGCGGACGGGCGAGGCGCTCGCCGAGGTGCGCGGTCTGTTTCCCGATGTCCGGTGGATGGATCTCGGGGGCGGGCTCGGCATTCCCGACCGGCCCGGGCAGGGCCCTCTCGACCTCGATGCGCTCGAGGGCTCTCTCGCGAGGCTTCGCTCCGACATCCCCGGGGTGTCCATCCGGCTCGAGCCGGGCCGCTACGTCGTGTCCGAGGCGGGTGTGCTCCTCGCCCCCGTGACGCAGGTGCGGGTGAAGGGCGGCGTGCGGTTCGCGGGGGTCGCGACCGGGATGAACTCGCTCCTGCGGCCTGCGCTCTACGGGGCGTGGCATCCGATCCACAACCTGACGCGGCTCGAGGCGCCACCTGTCGGGCCGTGGCAGGTCGTGGGCCCCGTCTGCGAGAGCGGCGACGTGCTCGGCCGCGACCGGCTGCTCCCCGAGACACGCCCCGGGGACCTGCTCCTCGTCGAGAACTGCGGAGCGTACGGGGCCGTGATGGCCTCCCGCTACAACCTGCGGGAGCCCGCCGAGGAGTGCGTGCTCGATTCGTAGGAGATCGTCTTACAATCGGGCGGCACGCGAGGCACGACCCCCCCTCGGGGGAGCGAGGCTTGGGTCTCAGAGCTTACAAAGTCGCCGGGAGCGGGCGCGCGATCGTTCCACAGATCGCGCCGGGTGGGGACTCGTCGGCGTGCCGTGGCGCGACGCGAGCTCGCGGCAGGCCCGGCCCGGGGTTTGCCCGCGTTCTCCTGGTGACGGCGGTCCTCGTCTTCTTCCAGGCGGGCGCCGCTGCCGAAGGCGAGCAGGCGTCCGCCTCGCAAAGCGATTCGTGGACGCTCGCCGAGGCCTGGCAGATCCTCGAAGCGTCACCGGGGGACCCGGCCGTTCGAGAGTGGGCGGAACGCCGGCTCGAGCTTGTCGAACGGACTTACGGCCCCGACACGCTCGAGGCTGCCGAGATCCTCGATCTTCTCGTTCGGGCCCTCTGCTGGACTTCGAACGAGGTTTGCATGGACACGACGACGCAGGTGCTCGCGTCGCGCGCGCTTCGCATCAAGGAAAGCCGGTTCGGACCCCATGCCGTCGAGCTCGTTCCGATCCTCGTCAGTCTCGGAAGGGTATACAGGGAGCGCGGCGGCGAGTACCGCCGGCGGGCGCTCGCCATCGCCGAGCGCCACTACCCACCGAGCGATCCTCGGCTCCTGCCGGTCCTCGAGCAGCTGCTGAACTACGAGCAAACATACGGTTCCGTGCCTGCTGTTCGCGACGTGATCCGCAAGATCCTCCCCATCGCCGAGAAAGCGCACGGCCGTGACAGCCAGCGGTACGCCCATTGGGTCCACGAGGATGCCCGGTGGGCCTATTTCGACGGCGACCTTTCGGTGGCCACTGACCGCATCGAACAGGCCCTCGGTCTCGCGAGTGCCGCGGCCGGCAACGACAGTCTCCTGTACGCCGCCGCGCTCAAGACGCGGGGCCTCGTCCGGGCTGCGGAGGGGGAGTACAACCTCGCACGCCGGGATCTCGAGGCCTCCTTGGCGATTCGGGAGAACGTTGTTCCGCCGAACCTCTCCGAGATCGGCAACTCGTATCACAACCTCGGGATTCTGTTCCTCGAGATTCTCGACCTCGAGGCGGCGCGCAGCGCGCTCGAGCGAACCATAGATCTTTGGACGAAGGCACGCGGCCCCGATGACACCGAGCTTCCGCTCGCGCTCAACGTGCTCGCCAGGGTTCACACGAGGCTCGGCGACGCCTCGACGGCCAGCCAGCTTTTCCAGAGAGCTCTCCGGATCCTCGAAGGTCACGGCGGACCGAGCAACCTCTATTACCATTGGGCGACAGGCGGCCTGGGCGAGCTTTGTCTTCGAACCGGAAGGTTCGATGAGGCGCGTCGCTTGCTCGAGCAGACCGCGGCGCTCCGTGAACGAAGATTCGGCCCGGACCATCCGGCATTCGCCGAGGCGCTGGCCCTGCTCGGCGAGCTCGAACGAGACCAGGGCCGCACGGAGGCAGCGCGGGAGCGGCTCGAGCGAGCGCTGGCGATCCAGGAGCGCGCGCTCGGTCCTCGTCACCCGGTGGTCGCGAAGACTTTGATCAGTCTTGCCGAGTTGGAAGTATCCGAAGGAGGCCGTGACAAGGCCTTGCAGCTCGCCCTCCGCGCGGCCGAAACGGCCCGCGAGCACTTCCGGCTCACGGTTCGCGGCCTTCCGGAGCGACAGGCCCTCGCATACGCAACAGAGGCGCAGTCCATCCTGGAGAGGCTCCTTTCGATCGCCACCAGCTTCCCGGGCCATGCGGTTCCGCACCACGTCTACGACGAGCTCGTCCGGTCCCGGGCGATCGTGCTCGACCAGATGGCATCGCGCCGCCGCGGCCTGCTCGCCGCCGACGATCCCGAGGTCGCCCGCCTGGCCGGGAGGCTCGACCAGGCGTGCCGCAGGCTCGCTGCTCTCGTCCTACGAGCAGCCGAGGGTGACCTCGCACCGGACTACACGGCACGCGTCGCAGGCCTGACGGACGAGAAGGAGCGGCTCGAACGGGAGCTCGCTGCACGGAGCCGCGAGGTCGCTGAGGCAGAACAGGCCGCGCGAGCAGGCCTCGAAGAGGTCCGCAGTGCGCTGCCCGACGGAGCCGCGCTCGTCAGCTATGTCCGCTACGGCCAGGGCGGGGAACGTTACGGTGTCTTCGTCCTCCGTTCTCGAGCGAGTCCGGGGTTCTTCGACCTGGGGCGAGCGGCAGCCCTGGATGTTCTCGTGGACGGGTGGCGGCGCGAGGTTTCGGAGAGACCGGTCGGGGGTGCCGCGCTCGGGCAGGCCGCCGAGAAGAGATACCGCGAGGCCGGAGCCAAGCTCCGACAAGCGATCTGGGACCGCCTCGCTTCCGCGCTGCAAGACGCCGATCGGGTGTTTCTGGTGCCCGACGGCTCGCTCGGCCTCGTCAGCTTCGCCGCCCTCCCCCTGCCGGATGGATCCTACCTGGTCGAGCACGGGCCGGCCGTTCACTATCTTTCCGCCGAGCGGGATCTTCTGAAGCCGCGACGCGGCCCAGCTGAGGCCAAGCGGCTCGTCGCGTTCGGTGGCCCCGACTTCGACGCGCCGCCCGGGGGAAGGCAGCCGGGCCGGCTGCACGGAGCGGATCGCGTGGCCGCCATCCATCGCGGGCCGTCAGTTCGGTGCGAGGAGGGCAACGCCCTGCGTTTCCCGCCTCTCCCGATGGCGGCCGAAGAAGCCCGTAACGTCGCGTCCTTCTGGGCGAGCCACGAAAGAGAGGCAATGGCTCTGTACGTGACGGGTCCGGAGGCCACCGAGACCGCATTCCGGAACGAGGGACCGGCCTCGGATGTTCTGCACATCGCGACCCACGGGTTTTTCCTCGACCCGGGGTGCGATGTGGAAGGGTTCCGGGAGAACCCGCTACTCCGTTCCGGGCTCGTCTTCGCTTCCGCGAACCAGAGAGCGGCGAAGGCCGAAGACGAGGGCGACGACGGCATCCTCACTGCTGAGGAGATCGCTTCGCTCGACCTCTCTCGGGTCGAGACGGTCGTTGCCTCGGCCTGCCGCAGCGGCGTCGGGCTGATCGCCAAGGGGGAGGGGATTCTCGGTCTCCGGCGGGCCTTCGAGATCGCCGGAGTGCGAAGTCTCGTCACGAGCCTCTGGGGCGTCAATGACGCTGCAGCGCGGGAATGGAGCCGGCTGTTCTACGCGCGCCGCCTCGCAGGTGCGACCACCCCTGACGCGGTCCGGGAGGCGTCCCGGCGCATCCTCGCCTCCCAGCGCGCCCGCCGCGGTCACGGTCACCCCTACGTCTGGGCCGCCTTCGTCTCATCCGGAGAGTGGCGGTAGGCGGTAGGCCAGCTGGGAAGCTGACTCTCCGAACGGTGTCTGCCGCCAACCCGGGACTCGTGCTTTACGGATCCCAAGGGCAGTCCCTCTCCTCCGAGCCCGAGACAGTTGCGGCGGCCTGCTCGAACACGACGGTACGGACGACTGCTCCCGTGGAGTCGAGCGCCGCCGACTCCGAGACCGGATCGAAGGGGTTGTCCGGTGAACCCTCGAAAGCGATTGAGCTCATGAAAGAGCCGGTACCGCCGCAAGCCGACGATCCTCACGACGAACGTGGACTACGAGGCGTGGCACATCTTCCTCGGGAACAAGACCTTGGTCGAGGCGCTCTTCAGTCGCCTCCGCCATCAGTGCCGCACGGTCAGGATCGAGGGTCTCTCGCTGCGGGACCCGCAGGGCTGAACGAACGTGGTTCGGTAGCGGTCCCCATCCAGGTGGAAGCCCTCATCCACAAGGTCATTGCAATTGTTGTCGAGGCCGTCGCACAGTTCCAGCGCGCCAGGGTGGATCGATGCGTTGCCGTCGTTACAGTCCCCACCGCACTCGGTGTAGCCGTCGCCGTCGTCGTCCTGGGAGGCGCCGAGAACGTAGCGCCCCCCGGTCTTGTGGAAGTTGTCGCCGCTCCAGTCGTGCCCCCCCCAGACGATCATCAGGCTCCCGGTCCACACGGCGGTGTGGTTGGAGCGCCCGGACAGGGCACCCGTCGTCGAGGTCGGAGTCCAGCTGTCGGTCGCCGGGTCGTACCGCCCGCCCGTGTTGAGATAGCAGACGACGTACGCCCCCCCGAAGACCAGCATCAGGCTCCACCACACCGCGGGGTTGGGGCGCAGCGAGGAAGGGCGTGGAGTCGAGGAATGGTGATG
>JBBIHW010000132.1:0-8374 GCA_037446795.1 Acidobacteriota bacterium | reverse complement strand
GGCACCAGCCGATGGTCCACCCGCAGACGGGTGACCGGATCGTCTTCAACGGCGAGATCTACAACTTTCAGACGCTGCGGCGCGAGCTCGAATTGGCCGGTACGCAGTTCCGCGGCCACAGCGACACGGAGGTGCTGCTCCATCTGTACGCGCGGTCGAAGGCGCCGACGCGGGAGCAGGCGCTCATCGAGGCGGTGTCGCAGGTACGGGGCGCCTTCTCGCTGCTCGTCCTGACGCGCGACCAGCTCATCGCCGTGCGCGACCCGCACGGCTTCCGGCCGCTCGTCATCGGACGCCTGGGCGATGCCTGGATCGTCTGCTCGGAGACGTGCGCCCTCGACCTGATCGGCGCGACCTATGTGCGCGACGTCGAGCCGGGCGAGATCTTCGTGGCGGGACCCGGCGGCGAGCGGTCCCTGACGCCGTTCCCGCCGGCGCGGCTCGCGCACTGCATCTTCGAGCACGTCTACTTCGCGCGCCCCGACAGCCTGGTCTTCGGCGAGAGCGTGAACGAAGTCCGCACGGACCTGGGCCGGATCCTCGCGCGGGAATCGCCCGTCGAGGCCGACGTGGTGGTGCCGGTGCCCGACTCGGGGGTCTGCGCGGCGCTCGGGTTCGCGGAGGAATCGGGCATCCCGTTCAAGATGGGCCTCATCCGCAACCATTACGTTGGGCGGACGTTCATCGAGCCGGAGCAGTCGATCCGCCACTTCGGCGTCAAGGTGAAGCTGAACCCGGTGCGCAGCATCCTGGCGGGCCAGCGGGTCGTCCTCGTGGACGACTCGATCGTGCGGGGGACGACGAGCCGGAAGATCGTGAGGATGTGCCGGGACGCGGGAGCGGCGGAGGTGCATCTGCGGGTGAGCTGTCCCCCGTGGATCGGTCCCTGCCACTACGGTATTGACACGCCGGTCCGGGAGGAGCTGATCGCAGCGCGCCACACGATCCCCGGCATCCGCGAGTACGTGGGCGCGGACAGCATCGGCTTTCTGAGTCTCGAAGGGCTGATGCGGGCGCTCGAAGCCGAGCGGGGGGACTACTGCACGGCGTGCTGGACGGACGAGCACCCGGTTCGGATCCCGCGGGTCGAGGCCGGGCAGCTGGGCCTGTTCGAGAAAACGCGGCGCTGAGACGGCGTCCCCCGGCGGGAACACGGTCGCTGGCGGGGGCGCCGTCCGGGGACGATCTTTCGCTGGCGCGCGAGGCCGGGAGGGACGATGGGCGGCTCGCAGGCAGGCGAAGGGAAGGCACCGGGCCTCCGCTACCGGGACGCGGGGGTGAGCATCGAAGCGAAGGAACAGGCGCTGCGACGGCTGAAGCCGCTGATCGAGGCGACCCGCACGCCCGGCGTGCTCGCCGACCTCGGCGCCTTCGGAGGGATGTTCGAGCCGGACCTCCGGGGGTTCGCGGCCCCCGTCCTCGTCGCCTCCTGCGACGGCGTGGGGACGAAGCTCCGGGTCGCCTTCGAGACGGGCGTCCACGACACCGTCGGGCGGGACCTGGTCAACCACTGCGTGAACGACATCCTCGCCCAGGGTGCGAGGCCGCTGTTCTTCCTGGACTACGTGGCGACCGGAAGGCTCGAGCCGGCCGTTCTCGCCGCGCTCGTCGAGGGGATCGCGCGAGGCTGCCGCGAAAACGGCTGCGCCTTGCTCGGCGGAGAGACCGCGGAGATGCCGGGCTTCTACGCGCCGGGCGAGTACGACGTCGCGGGGTTCATCGTGGGGCTGGTGGATCGAGGCCGCATCCTCGACGGGTCGGCCATCGAGGCCGGCGACGTGCTGGTCGGCCTCCCGTCGGCCGGACTCCACACCAACGGCTTCTCCCTCGCCCGCAAGATCCTGTTCGAAGTCGCGGGCCTGGGAGTGGGCGCGAGGCTCGAGGAACTCTGCGAGACGGTGGGGGAGGCGCTCCTCAGGGAGCACCGGTCGTACCTGGCACCACTCCGGAGGAGCCTCGAGGAGGGGATCGTCCGGGGCCTGGCGCACATCACCGGCGGCGGCCTGACCGATAACCTGCCGCGGATCTTGCCGCGGGGAACGTCGGCGCGGGTCGAGAAGGGCAGCTGGCCCGTTCCGTCCCTGTTCCGACTCCTCGAGAGGCTCGGTGGCGTCGCCGAGCCGGAGATGCTGCGCACCTTCAACATGGGGATCGGGATGGTGGCCGTGGTGTCGCCGGAGGAGGTCTCCCGCTTCGAGGCCCTGCTCGAGGAGGCCGGCGAGCCTCACCACCGCATCGGCACCGTCGTGGCCGGCGAGGGCGGCGTCGTCTATGTCTAGCGCGAGGCGGGCGGGTCGCGTGGCGATCCTGATCTCCGGCCGCGGCTCCAACATGGTGGCCCTGGTGGAGGCGATGCGGGGGGGGAGGATCGCGGCGGAGCCTGTCCTCGTGCTCTCGAACGTGGCCGGGGCGGCCGGCCTCGAGCGCGCGCGGTCGCTCGGGGTCCCCACTGCGGTCGTCCCTAGCGGGGAGTTCGAGTCCAGGGAGGCCCACGAGGAGGCCGTCCTCGGGCACCTGCGGCGGGTCGGGCCCGATCTCGTCTGCCTCGCGGGCTACATGCGGCTGCTCTCGCCCCGGTTCGTCGAGGCGTATCGCGACCGGATCATGAACATCCACCCCGCGCTGCTGCCTGCCTTCCCCGGGCTCGAGGCACAGCGCAAGGCGCTCGAGCACGGGGTGAAGGTGAGCGGGTGCACGGTTCACCTCGTGGACGAGCAGTGCGACCACGGTCCGATCATCCTGCAGTCCGCCGTCCCGGTCCTCGAGGACGACACGGTGGATTCGCTTTCGGCCCGCATCCTCGAGCAGGAGCACCGGATCTACCCCGAGGCCGTCTCCCTCTTCTTCGAGGGTCGGCTGCGCGTCGAGGGACGCAGGGTCCTGATCCTTCCGTAAGCCGCCGGTCCCGAACTGTGTGCCTCCTGGAGGCGGGCCCGAGGGCCCGTGGATGGCGCCGTGGAGGACCCGCGCACCGAGGAGCGGTTTCCCTGGGATCCGGCGGAGGCGGAACCGGCTGCCGGCGACGAGGTCTCGGAGCTCGTGCCCCGGCCGAGGCGGCCGCAAGACCTCCCCCGCGCATTGAGACCGCGCGAGAAGCTCCTCGCCCGAGGCCTCGAGGCCCTGACCAACGCCGAGCTGCTCGCCCTCGTGCTCGGGACCGGCACGCGCGCGGAGCCAGCCACCCGCACCGCCGAGCGGCTTCTCCGCCGGCACGGTGTCGCCGGTTTGAGCCGCCTCGACGTCCGGGGGCTGCGACTGCGGCGCGGAGTCGGCCCCGCGGGGGCAGCCCGCATCGCCGCGGCCTTCGAGCTCGGGCGGAGGGCCTGCCGCGGGTCGGGGGAACAGGAGCGGCCCCGCGTCGGCAGGCCGCGGGAGGCCTTCGAGCACGTCCGCTGGCTCGCGCGGGCGAACAAGGAGCACCTCGTGGGGCTCTACCTGGACGCGCAAAACGGGCTCATCCACCGGGAAACGCTCTCGATCGGCACGCTGAACACCACCCGCACGCACCCCAGAGAGATCCTCTTCCCTGCGATCGTCCACCTCGCTCTCGGGTTGATCCTGGTCCACAACCACCCGTCGGGCTGCCTGGAGCCGTCCCAGGAGGACATTGACTTCACGCGGTCCGTCCGGCGCGCGGCCGACCTCATGGGCATCGAGCTCTACGACCACCTGATCGTGGCGCGCGGCGGCTACACGAGCTTGAGGGAGCGGGGAGTGCTTTGAACGGGAAGCTCCGTGACGGCTTCGAGGCGAGCGTCTTCGAAAAGGACGTCCTCGTGCGCCGCGGGGGATCCTGCATGCCTCCAGCCCGTGTGCGGCCGCGGCGCGAGTCTTTCCGGGGTCTCGAAGAAGAAGGCGCAGAGCGGCTCGACCTCGCCGGGGCTCGTGGAAGCGAGGCTCGCTGCAAGGGGTCGCGCGGGCCGGACGGCCCCTCTCCGAAGGGCGGGCCAGACCCAGCCCCGGCGGCGCCGACGAGGACGGGCCGCCTCGGCTCGGTCCCGTCGAGGGATACGTCGGGGACCGCCGGCTCCGCACGGCCTCGTCGTCGAGATCGAGCGCGTCGGGCAGGGTGTGCCGCTGCGTGTGCACACGGTGGAACGTGGAGGCGAGAAAGGGCGGTCGCGGGACAAGGGTCGGATCGCGGGGTCGGCACCGTGGACCTCTCCGGTTCCGGTCCGGACGTTCCGAGTCCAGGATGCCGCGAGCCCACGAGAAGGACGTTCTCTCGGCTCCCTGCAAGGTCGGATCGCAAGACGGGGTCCGGCGCCACGGGGCCGCGGCGGTGGAAGGCGACACAGGCGGGGAGCAGGTCGGCCCCCGCGGTCAGGGCGAGGCGTGCGGGCCGGGCGTTCGCCCCGGCCGAGCGGGGCCCTGGAAGATCGGGCCTCCGCCGGGCCGGACCGCCGCTCAGGGCGAGCAGTGCACGACCTCTGCCGACCCGAGAGGCCCGGCCGACTCCTCGCGCGGGCGCGCGGGGGAACCGGGCGCGGACTCGCCGAACCGGTAGGACCAGCCGGCCAGGAACACGTAGTCCGGGAAGGTCGCATCGCCGCGGAGGCCCGTGTACGGGTTGGGCTGGCGGTTGCGCACGATCCCCACGGGAACGTAAAGGGACCAGTTTCCACTGCGGGTGGAGAGGACGAGCCCGGGCTCGAAGAACGTCTCGTAGCCCGGGCGCCGC
Source organism: Acidobacteriota bacterium (assembly GCA_037446795.1). Classification (GTDB taxonomy): domain Bacteria; phylum Acidobacteriota; class Polarisedimenticolia; order Polarisedimenticolales; family JBBIHW01; genus JBBIHW01. The sequence goes on along the minus strand of JBBIHW010000132.1, from coordinate 3,693 downwards.
CAGCCGTGACTCGCTCCGAGGAGGTCGTACCTGGGCAGTCCCTCTACCCGGAACGCCCCGCTCACGGACAGCCGCCTCGCCACCGGGAAGGCCACGCCGATCCGCGCGACGTACTGGTCGGGCACGGAGTTCACCAGCACGCCGGCGAACCTCGGATCGGAGGACAGACCGAGCCCGGCCACGATGGACGGCGTCCCGTTGGTGTCCCGCGGGTTGGCGAGGTACGTTGCGGATCCGAACAGAGTGGCCCTGCGAAGGCGGCCGTAGGCCTGGAGGTCCAGGACGAGCCCCCAGCCGCCGTCCCCTGGCTGGATGGACTGGTCCACGGCCTTGTCCGCCGGGTTCGCGCCGGTGAGGTCGGGGTAGACGTCCGTGACATCGTGCCTTCCCGTCGGCGCTTTGATCCCCACGCCGACCGACACGTTCGCGCGCCCGTGGCGCGCGGGGTCGCGGACCCAGTAGCGCGCCACGGCGCTGACGTCCCCGAGGCCGCTCGCCTCCTGGCGGCTGCGGGGCCCGGGTGTCGGGCGGGTGGGCAGCGGGATGGACCACGAGGCCGACACGAACGGCACGCTCACCGCCAGAGACCAGCGCGGACTCAGAGCCCACGTGGCGCCGACATCCACCATCCTCTGGTCGTTCACGACGTAGTTGGCGAGCTGGAGCCTCTCGGCCTGGTATTCCGTTCCGCGGAAGTGGTCGTCCGACTTGAGGTACCGGGTCGTCACGGACAACTGCCACTGCCCTCGAGAAAGGGTCTGGCTGCCGGACGCGCCGAACACGGGCGCGTTGTTGCGGATCAGGATTCAGCCCTGCGCCCACGAGGGCCGGGAAGACAGCAGCGCGATGGCGGCGGCGACCAGCCCGAGCAACGCCGCGCGCGAGGAGATGAGCCCGATCCGAGGCCGCAGGCCGCCCATCCGCCAGGGGCGTCCGTCCAGAGTTCCTTCGGTCGTCATCGTGTCCCTCCCGGCGCGGCGGCGAGGCCCGCCGCACCCCGTGCTCGCGCCCGAGCCCAGCAAGCACCGCTCCAGCGCGCGGACGGCAGGAATCGTGCCGGTCCGCGCCGGCCGGACGGCTTGAATGGATCGGGTTTTTTGGACCCCGCAGCCCGGTGACTGGCCGTCGCGCTCGCCAGGGTCGGGTCATAGCCCGTACGGGCGAGCGGCCGGCGACCATACGCTGGATGCGCGAGTCAGGCGGTGGGCCGAGCCGCGATCAGTCGCACAGCCGGTCCGGATCTATGCCGTGCTTGCGCAGGTAGTACCCGAGGTTCCGCGGGTCCACGCCGAGCAGCCGCGCAGCCTCCTTCCGGACGCCTCCCGATCGCCGCATGGCTTCGAGGACGACCTCCCGCTCGCGCCGGAGCAGGGCGTCGCGCAGCCCCAGCTCCGCCGCCGGTCCCCCGGTCGAGGGCGCCGAGGCCATCACGGGCGACAAGAACGGGTGGAACGTGGACACCGTATCTCCGCTTTCGAGCACGAGGGCGCGCTCGATGACGTTGCGCAGCTCTCGGGCGTTGCCGGGCCACGCATAGGCCTGGAGCTCCGCCAGGGCCGCATCCGCCACGCGCGGGACCGGGCGGCCGAGGCGCGCCGAGACCTCTGCGACGAACCTCTGGGCGAGCAGTGGAATGTCCTCCGGACGGTCCCGCAGCGGCGGGATCTCGATCCGCACCACGTCGAGGCGATACAGAAGGTCGCGACGGAACCTTCCGGCCGCGACCTCCGCCTCGAGGTCGGCGTTGGTGGCCGCGATGACGCGGACGTCCACGCGGGTCGGCTCCTCGTCGCCGAGCCGGTCGAACTCGCCCGCCTCGACGACGCGGAGGATCTTCGCCTGCGCGGCGAGCGGCATGGCGCCGACCTCGTCCATGAAGAGCGTGCCGCCGTGCGCCAGGTGGAAGCGCCCCTCGCGGTCGGAGGACGCGCCTGTGTAGGCGCCCTTCCGGTGCCCGAAAAACTCGCTCTCCCACATCTCGAGCGGGATGGCGGCGCAGTTGACCCGGACGTACGGACCGCGAGCGCGCTGGCTCAGGCGGTGGATCAGCCGGGCGACGACCTCCTTGCCCGTTCCCGACTCGCCGAGCAGGAGCACCGTGGAGGCCGCCTGCGCCGCCGACCGAGCCGTGGCCATCACGCGGAGCCACGCGGCGCTGGCCCCGACGGGCGCTTCCTCCTCGCCGCCGGGTCCCACCGGCGAGCCGCGCAGGTAGCGCACCTCGCGCTGCAGGGCGCGCGAGGCGAGCGCGCGCTCGATGGCGACCTCGAGCGCCCCCGGCGCTGCCGGTTTCAACAGATAGTCGCTCGCGCCCGCGCGAATGCACTCGACGGCCGATCCCACGGTGCCGAACCCGGTGAGCACGACGACCGGCGTGTCCGGCGAGCTGGCCCGCAGCTGCCGGACCAGCTCGAGACCGTCGGAGCCGCCGAGCCTGAGGTCGGTGAGCACCACATCCACCGGCGAGCGCGACAGGACGGCGCGCGCCGCCTCGATCGAGGCCGCGAGCCGCGTCGCATAGCCGCGCGCGCGGAGCATCTCGGCGAGCGACTCCCGGACGTAGTCTTCGTCCTCGACGACGAGGACGACGCCGCGCGGCGGCTCGGACCGGCCAGCTCCCGTCCTACCCAACGTTCCCCTCCGCGCCGGGAAGGTGCAGGAAGAATACCGCGCCGCCTCCCGGTCTGGGCTCGACCCCGATCTCGCCGCCGTGCGCGCGGGCGATGGACCAGCAAATGGACAGACCGAGCCCGGTGGAGCTCTTCGTGGAGTAGAACGGTTCGAAGATGCGCGCGGCGTCGCCCGGATCCACGCCGGGGCCGCGGTCCGCGATCTCCACCCGGACCGAGTCCCCCTCGGCACGGGTGCGCACGACCACCTCGCCGCCCGCCGGCTGCGCCTCGCAAGCGTTCAGGAGCAGGTTGAGGAAGACCTGGCCGAGGAGAACCGGGTTGCCCCGGACCTCGGGGAGGCGGGCCGGGACGTCCAGGTCGAATCGGATGCTGCCGAACTCGGGGCGCGAGCGGACCAGCTGGAGCGACTCGCGCAGCACCGCGTGCAGGTCCAGCCGGACGCGAGGGGCCTGGGCGGGATCGGCGTGGGCGAGAACCTGACGCACGATTCCCGCGGCCCGCTCGAGCCCCCGGCGGACGGCGTCGAGCTGCCTCGCCGTCTCCGCCCCCTGCCCGCGCGCCAGCGCCTCCGTCGCGAGGATCAGATGGTTCGACATCCCTTCGAGGGGGTTGTTGATCTCGTGCGCCATGCCCGCGGCGAGCCGCCCGACCGTACCGAGTCGCTCCGCATGGAAGAGCTGGCGCTCGAGCTCTCGCACCCGGGCCTCCTCGCGGGCGCGGGCCTCCAGCAAGGCGCGTCGGCGACCCTGCTGGAGCGCGGCGGCGCCGAGCGCGATCGCCAGCGCCATGACGGCGAGGTTGAGGGCCAGGGTGACGCGGTGGCGGGAGGCGAGCGGATCGAGAAGGGCGGCGGCGTCGGCCCGATCCCGGGCGCAGGCGAGCCGCCAGTGACCGGCCGCCGACCAGCCCTCGGCCACCACGGGCGCCTCCGCGGTGAACAGATCGGCGGCGGTTAGCTCGCGCTCGCCGTCGGCGAAAGCCGCGAAAAGCGCGTCAGGCACGAGCGCCGCGATTTCGGCCCCCGTGAATTCCTCGCAGGCGCTCGCGCAGACCGTCGCGT